>CAIRBY010000550.1 GCA_903876865.1 uncultured Acidobacteriia bacterium | reverse complement strand
GGTTGCGAGGCGGAGGGCGACGGGGGTTACTGTGCGGCGGCGTGCGGGGTTGCGAGGCGGAGGGCGACGGGGGTTACTGTGCGGCGGGGTGCAGGGTTGCGAGGCGGAGGGCGACGGGGGTTACTGTGCGGCGCGGCTCGACGGGGGCGTAGCTTCGGGGATGGCGAAGAAGAGCGCGAGCGCGAGGCAGGCGAAGAGGCTCGCCTTCGCATTCACGAATGCCAACAGCAGCGCCAACACATAATAGCGGGGGCCGTATTTGTACTGGCGGGTGATGGCAGCCACCGCGTGCGGGTTGTGCCCTGCGCCGAGGAGCCTGCCGTTCTGCACGGCGTACATCCACAGTGCATTGAACGCGGCTCCGATCATCAGGAAGACGTAGCTATAGACCGCGGTGGCGGTGACCGCACCGGGTTGCAGGATGTGCTCCGCCTCGAGCGACGTGGAAAACGGCACCACCGTCACCAGCATCAGCAGCAGCCCGTTCAAGAGCAGAAACGCAGGATTCACGCGGCGCACGTGCAGGAAGATCTTGTGGTGGTTCGACCACATGATCAGCACTGTGGCGAAGCTGATGCAGTAGGCCAGATACACGGGCCACTGCGCCAGCAGGGCGGCCTCCAGGGTGGTGTGGGCAGCCTGCAGTTCCGCCGCGCGCGGCACCTTCAGGTCCAGCGCCAGCAGCGTGATGGCCACCGCGAACACGCCGTCGCTAAAGGCTTCGACGCGACCGGTCTCCTTCGGATCCTGCTTTGCGTCCTGGGGTGCTTCGGTGCTCACGAGTGGCCCAGAACGGCGTGCGGTTGATAGGGTGCGCCGAGCGCTGCCAGTTCACTCGCTTCCAGCTTCACGCTGAGGGCCGCGAGCGCATCATCCAGATGCTTCATCTTGCTCGCGCCGATGATGGGCGCGGTCACGCCCGGCTGTTGCAGCATCCAGGCCAGCGCCACCTGCGCGTTGGGGATGCCGCGGCGGTTGGCGATTTCGGTGACCTGATCCACCACCGCGAAATCCGAGGACTGGTAGTAGAGGTTGTGGGCGTAGGCGTCCGTCTTGGCGCGGATGGTGTCGCCCAAGTCCGCGGCGCGGCGGTTGCCGGCGAGGAAGCCGCGCGCGAGCGGGCTCCAGGGAATCACGCCGATGCCCTCTTCGCGGCACAGCGGCAGCATCTCCCGCTCCTCTTCGCGATAGACGAGGTTGTAGTGGTTCTGCATGGTCACGAAGCGCGCGAGTCCGTTGGCATCGGAGGCGTGGAGCATCTTGGCGAACTGATAGGCGAACATGCTGCTGGCGCCGATATAGAGGGCTTTGCCGGCGCGCACCACGTCATCCAGCGCACGCAGCGTCTCTTCGATGGGCGTGTGGGGGTCGAAGCGGTGGATCTGGTAGAGGTCCACGTAATCGGTTCCCAGGCGTTTGAGGCTGGCATCGATGGCGTGGTGGATGTGCTTGCGGGAGAGTCCCTGGTGGTTGGGGTCGTCGCCCATCGGATTGAAGACTTTGGTCGCGATGACGACGCGTTCGCGCGAGGTGAACTGCTTCAGGGCGCGGCCGGTGACCTCTTCACTCGCCCCGAGCGAATACATGTCGGCGGTGTCGAAGAAGTTGATGCCGCTTTCAACGGCCTTGCGGAAGAAGGGCAGGCTCTCTTCCTCTTCCAGCACCCACTCGCGCCACTGTTTCGACCCATAGGTCATGCAGCCGAGACACAGGCGGGACACTTTGAGGCCGGTAGAACCGAGACGAACGTATTCCATTCCTCTTGGATACCATGAAGGCGCGGCTGCCGTGAAATGGCGAACGAGCTAGACGCTGAGCACGGGGCACGGCGATTGGCGGATCAGCGAATAAGCGGTGGTATCGAGGCGCCCGAGCACGCCCGCTTCCGGCTTGCGGCCGATCACGAGCAGATCCGCCTTCCCGAGTGTGGCCAGTTGCGTGACTGCCTTGGAGGGGTCGCCCGTCTCCACCCGCACCGTGGCCGCATAGCCCGCGCTCAGGCGCAACGCCTCCAGCGCCTGGGTGGCTTCGGCGCGTGCCTTGGGTGTGTCGCCGCCCTCGAGCACGTGTACGAGCGTGAGCTCCGCCTGATACTCTTCCGCCAAGCGGCTGGCCCATTCCATGACGCGCGTGCTGGCGGGCTTCAGGTCCACGGCGCACAAAATGCGCTGGCAGGCGACGGCTTCGAGCGGCGGCGCGTTCTCCAGGTGGACGCCTGTCCACACCGGGCAATCCGCGTCATGCAGCACTTTCGCGCTGGTCGAGCCCAGGATCAGGCGGCGGTAGATGCCCATGCCCTGGGTGGGGATCATGATGAGATCGACCTTGTTGGCGCGGGCGCATTCGATGATCTTCTGCCCCGCCTCGCCATGCTCGATCAGCTGCCTCACGCGCAGGTGCTTCATGCTGTTATCGAAGAAGCTGGCGAAGTGGCTGGCTTTGATCTTGTCCAGATCTTCGAGCGCGCTGTTATAGGACGCCTCGATGACGTGGAGCAGGATCAGTTCCGCGTCGAAGCGACCCGCCAGCGACTGCACGTAGGACGCCGCGCCGCGGCTGCGGACCGAAAAATCGATTGGGAACAGAATCTTCCGAAGTTCAAACATGCTCACCCACTCTGCTCTCAGTTTAATGCGCGTCCGGTTCGGGAAGGGAATCGTCCGGCCGCGCGACCCAGGTGTAGAGCGCGGGCAGCAGGAAGATGCTCATCAGCAGCACCGCCATGAGGCCGCCCACGATCACGATGGCGAACGGGCGCTGCGAATCCGAGCCGATGCCATGTGAAGTGGCCGCGGGCACGAGGCCGAGCGACGCCACCAGCATGGTCATCAGAATCGGGCGGAAGCGCAGTACCGCGCCTTCGTGCACCGCATCCAGCACGGTGTAGCCGCGCGCGCGCAGCTGATTGATGTACTCGAGCATGATTACGCCGGTCTGCACGCTGACGCCGAAGAGCGCGAGGAAGCCGACGCCGGAGGAGACGCTGAAATTCGTCCCGGTCAGGTAGAGCGCGATGATGCCGCCGATGGGCGCCATGGCCACGGTGACCAGAATCAGGCTCGCCCACTTCAGGGAAGAGAACATGCTGTAGAGGATCAGGAAGATCATCAGGAGCGTGAGCGGAATGATCAAGGCCAGGCGCTTCTGCGAGCGCTTCTGCGATTCGTATTCGCCGGCCCACTCCAGGCGGTAGCCGGGCGGCAGCTTGACGGATTTCGTGACCGTGGCGATGGCCTCTTCGACCGTGCTGCCCAGATCGCGGCCGCGCACGCCATACTTTAGCGCCACGTAGCGTTGATTGCCTTCGCGATAAATTTCGGAGGCGCCGTCTTTGATGGCCACGTCGCAGAGTTGGCCGAGCGAGACGCGCTCGCCGGAAGGCGCGAGCAGGCGGATATTCTCGATCTGCTCCACGGTGCCGCGGTATTCGGGCTTGTAGCGCACCACGAGGTCGTAGCGTTCCTCGCCCTTCAAGACCGAGGTGACGGCCTTGCCGCCGGTCGCGGTTTCGATTGCGTCCTGCACATCGGCCACGTTGATGCCGAAGCGCGCGGCTTTATCGCGGTTCACGGAGAGGTTGAGATTGGGCTGGCCGATCACGCGGAAGATGCCGAGATCCTGCACGCCGTGGATCTTGCCCATCACGCCCATGATTTCATCGGCCTTGTCTTCGAGTTGCTTCAGGTCGGTGCCGTAGATCTTGACCGCGAGTTCGCCCTTGACGCCGCTGACGGCCTCTTCCATGTTGTCGGCGATGGGCTGGGAGAAGTTCCAGACCACGCCGGGCATCTTCTCTGCCTCTTTGCCCAGGGCCGCGATCAGGAGTTCCTTCTCCTGATGGAACTCGGGGCGCCACTCTTCCTTCGGCCGCAGGTCGATGAAGTACTCGGTGTTGAAGAAGCCGGTGTAGTCCGTGCCATCGTCGGGACGCCCCACCTGGCTGACTACCTTGACGACTTCGGGGAACTTCGCGAAGCGCACGCGCGCATCGTTCATGATGGCGGTGCCTTCGGTGGGACCGGTGCTGGTGGCGAGGGTGCCGCGCGCCCAGATGGCTCCCTCGTCGAGATGCGGCAGGAACTCCGAGCCGATGGTCTTCGCCAGCATGATGGAGCCCACCAGGGTCAGCACGGCCGCGAGGGCCGTGATCGAGCGGAAGCGGATGGCCGCGCCCAGCGCCTTGCCGTATATGCGGGTGAGAAACAGCATCAGCGGATTGTGCCATTCGCGTGTGCCCTTGGGAAACACGATGCTCGCCAGCACCGGGGCCAGCAGCATGGAGAAGATGAGAGCGCCCGCGAGGGCGAACGCCACAGTCCACGCCATGGGGCGGAACAGGCGGCCTTCCACGCGCTGCAGGGTGAAGATGGGCACGTAGGCCGTGATGATGATGGTGATCGAATAGAAGACCGGGCGCTGCACTTCGTGGGCCGCGCGGCGGATCTTCTGCGCCACCGTCTCATTCGCCGCGCCCTCGTGCGAGAGCAGGCGGACGATGTTCTCCACCATCACGATGGCGCCTTCGACGATCATGCCGAAATCGAGCGCGCCCAGCGAGAGCAGGTTGGCCGGAATGTGGCGCAGGTCCAGGCAGAGGCAGGCGAAGAGCAGAGAGAAGGGAATGGTCAGGGTGACGATCAGCGCGCCGCGCAGATTGCCGAGGAAGATGAAGAGAATCACCGAGACCAGAATGATGCCCTCGGTGAGGTTGTGCAGCACGGTGTGGGTGGTGAGGTGCACCAGGTCGCTGCGGTCGAGATGGGGCACGATCTTCACGCCCGGCGGCAGAAAGTGGTTGTTCAGGAAATCGACTTTTTCGTGCAGGGCGGTGAGCACGGTGTCGCCATCGGCGCCCTTGCGCAGGAGGACGACGCCCGAGACCACGTCCGGATCGTCCACCACTTTCTTCGGGTCCGAATGGTCGGCCTTGCCCAATTGTCCGAGCCGGATCTTAGGTCCCTGCCGCACCAGTCCGATATCGCGCACGCGCACCGGGGTGCCGTTCTGCGTCTTCAGCACGATCGCGGAGATGTCATCGACGGATTGCACCAGACCGACTGCGCGCACGTTGATGGCCTGCATTCCGCGCTCGATGAAGCTGCCGCCGGCGTTGATGTTGTTGCTGGCGAGGGCGGCCTCCACCTGGCCGATGCCGAGGCCGTAGGAGATCAGCTTGTTGGGATCCACCTGCACCTGGTACTCGCGCGTGGCGCCGCCGAAGATGGAGACGTCCACTACGTCCGGCACGGATTTGAGCTGCTTGATGATGACCCAGTCCTGCAGCGACTTCAGCTCCATCACGTCGTAGTTCGGGTTGGTGCTCTTGAGCGTGAAGAAGTAGATCTGGCCCACCGGACTGTAATCCGAGCCGAGCGAGGGCTGCAGGCCATTCGGCAGATTCACCTGCGCCAGTTTCTCCAGCACCTTCTGCCGGTTCAGATCGTTGTTGGAACCATCGTCGAAGGTGAGGTTGATGCTGGAAAGTCCGGCCAGCGACCAGGAGCGCAGCGAGACGAGTTGGGGCAGTCCGTTCATCTGCACTTCGATGGGAATGGTGACCTGCTGCTCGACTTCTTCGGCGGCGCGGCCGGGCCACTGCGTGATGACCTGCACGTAGTTGTTGGCCACGTCCGGGTAGGCTTCCACGGGAAGTTGCTTGAAGGAAATCGCGCCCCAGATCAGCACCAGAATTCCGGCGCAGAGAACGAGGAAGCGATTTTGCAGCGCGAATGCGACGGATTTTTGGATCACTGTTCCGTAGCCTTCTGGACTTCG
>CAIRBY010000549.1 GCA_903876865.1 uncultured Acidobacteriia bacterium | reverse complement strand
GGTCAGGGTTGTACAACACGTCCGCGAACAGTCGTGTGGTGTGGGGCAGATCGCTCTGTCGGACGCAGGTACAGTGCATGCTCGGTTAACTTACGTGTGACAGCTTAACAGATGAATCGACCCTCCTGCAGGATTCACGCAGGTGGGAAGCGGGGCAATCCGCTCAACCTGCCGGGAGGATCTTCGAGATGTCGTTATAAATCGCGAAGGCCACAATCACCATGATGCACACGAAGCCGACCTTAAAGACCGCTTCCTTCACGTTCAGGCTCAGATCGCGCTGCATCAGCATCTCCACCAGCAGCATCAGGATCACGCCGCCGTCCAGAATCGGAATCGGCAGCAGGTTGAAGATCGCCAGATTCAGGCTGACCATGCACATCAACTGGAAGAACTCCGAGGCGCCTTCCCGCGCCGCCGCCCCCGCCATGGTGCCAATGCCGATCGGTCCCGTCAGGTTCTTGGGCGACATCCGCCGCTCCAGCATTCCCTTCAGAAACTGCACGATCAGCAGGGATTGTTTGGCGTTGGTCTGCACCGATTCCTTCAGCGCCGCCGGGAACGCCAGATGGGTTGTGATGATGCGCACCTTCTGCTGCGGAATCACGCCGATCATCCACCGCGAAGGGCCGTCCACGTTCGAAAAGACCGGCTGCACCGCAACCACGCTGGTCTGGCCCGCGCGCTGATACTGGATCTCGATCGGCTTGCCCCCGCTGTTCTTGGTCGTCTCCTGGAACTTGATCTGCGAGTGAATCGGCTGCCCGTTCACCGAGATCAGCAGGTCGCCCTTCCTGAGCCCCGCCTTCTCCGCCGGCATGCCGGTCTCTACCGCCGCCAGTTGGATCTGCCCGCGCTCGTCCCAGCCGGCGAAGCCCATCCCCGAGCGTTCGCTCAGGTTCGGCGTGACCGCCGTGTCGAAGTATTTGCCGCTGCGCTCGATGGTCAGATACATCGGCCGGAAAGCGCTGGCGATCTCTTTGATCGCCACATCGTCCCAGGTCGGGTTCTTCTTGTCGTCGAGCCGCACGATCCGGTCGTTATCCTGAATTCCCGCTTTCGCCGCCGGGGAATCCGCCATCACGTGGCCGATCACCGCCTGCATGTCCTCGTCCGCGATCTTCTGGTACTTGAACATGTAAAGGCCGGTCAACAACGCCACCGCCAGCACCAGGTTCATCGCCGGACCCGCGAAGGCGATGATCAAGCGCTGCCAGCGCGGCTTGGAGAGGAAGGCGCGCGGATCGTCCAGATGTTCGTCGGTGAGTTGCTCCCCCGCCATCTTGACGTACCCGCCCAGCAGAATCAGGGAGAAGCGGTAATCCGTGTCGCCGCGGCGAAAGCCGAAGAGGCGCGGCCCGAATCCGAAACTGAAGGCTTCCACCTTTACATCAAAAAAGCGGGCGGCCCAAAAGTGGCCCAGTTCGTGGATCATAATCATGACCCCAATCAAAACCAGTAGCCACAGAACGTTTTCACCAAAGAGGAGCATATAGCCTCAAGCTGTCACTATGCCGGAATCCAGGGCCGAACCCGGCTGATCACTCGACCCACTCACTAAAACACGCGCCATTTCCCGCGATTCCCTGTCAATCTCCAGGATATCGCCAACCGTGCGCGGCGTCCGTGAGGGAATTCGGGACAGTGTTTCCTGCACGATCTCCGCAATCGCCAGATATCCGATCCGGCCTTCCAGAAACGCCTCTACGGCAATCTCATCGGCTGCATTTAACGTACACGTCGCGCTGCCGCCCGCTTCCTGGCACTGATAGGCCAGCTTCAGCAGCGGGAACTTCTCGAAATCGGGGGGCATGAACTCCCACTTCCGCGCCTCCGCCCAGTTGATTTTGGGCACCGGCGCTTCCGCCCGGTCCGGATAGGTCAGCGCGTATTGGATCGGCATCCGCATATCCGTCGCACAAATCTGTGCAAGTACACTGCCATCCGTGTATTCGATCATGGCGTGTACGGAGGATTGCGGGTGCACCACCACTTCCACCTGAGAGGGCGCGAAATCGAACAGCCAGCAGGCCTCGATTACCTCGAAACCTTTATTCATCAAGGTGGCGCAGTCAATGGTAATGCGGTTGCCCATCTTCCAGGTTGGATGATTCAGAGCCTGCGCGGGAGTCACAAAAGCCAGTTCGTTCGCCGGAGTGTTGCGGAACGGTCCGCCCGACGCCGTCAGAATCAGTTTGGCGACCTGCTCCCGGTTGCCCGCCCGCAGGCACTGATGCGCCCCGTTGTGTTCGCTATCCACCGGCAGCAGTTCCACGCCGTGCCTGCGCGCCGCTTCCATGACCAGCGCGCCACCGGAGACCAGCACTTCCTTGTTCGCCAGCCCCACGCGCTTGCCCAGGCATACCGCTTCATAGGTGGCTTCCAGCCCCGCCACCCCGACAATCGCGGAAATGACCGTATCGACCTCGACCGCCCGCACCGCTTCCACCCTCGCCGCGTCTCCCCAGCCCAGTTGCGGCCAGTCCGTCCGCGGCAGACCTGCCGCCGTCAGACAATCCGATAGACGCGCCACTCCTGCAGAGGTCGCGACTGCCGCCAACTTCGGGCGGAATTCCAGAATTTGGGAGCAGAGGGTATCGACGTTGTGCCCGGCGACCAACGCATACACCTGATACAGGTGGCGGTTGCGGCGAACCACGTCCAGCGTATTGGTTCCGATCGATCCGGTGGAGCCCAGAACGGCAAGTGTTTTCATCGGAGCATCTGCCATTCTATCATGCGTCCTCCGTAAAGCCTTTTGTAAAGACATTTACAGTATTTCATAGGGGAATCGGGTGCCGCTAGGGCGATATGCCGCACATAGCGTCATAACTGAAGTTGTTTGGGAGGTGTTTCTTTTGGAAGGCCCTCTAAACCCTTACGGGCGCCGGGGAGGGTTGCTTCAGGGGTCTTTTTTTAGAGGTTAGTCTCGCTTTGGTGGGAGTTGCCTCCCCGGCTTAATTCCAATACTAGTAGATTCCATTTCTGGAATCAAGACCTTTTTTAATTTATTTTTTGGTAGTTACTTCCACTCCCACCAAATCTTCCAACACTTTAATCGTCGAGCAGATATCCTCTTCGCCGTGACCCGCCGCAATGGCAGTCTGGAACAACTGCTGTGTCAATCCGGTCAGGAGCAGCGGCACGCCGAGCTCTTTACCGCTTTCCAGCATCAGTCCGATGTCCTTGTGCATCCACTTGACACTAAAGTTGGTGGTAAAGTTCCGGGAGAAGACAAACGGCGCCTTATAGTTGATGAGTCCGCTCTTCGCCGCGCTGTTGTCCAGGATCTCCAGCATCAGCTTCGGGTCCATGCCGCCCTTGGTCGCCAGCACCATGCCTTCGTTGAACGCCATCAGAATGTTGGAGAGCACCAGATTCTGCGTCAACTTGGCCTGCAAGCCCATCCCGGCGCCGCCGCAGTAGTAGATCTTCTTCCCCATAGGGTCGAGCAGCGGCAGCACCTTCTGAAAGACCGCCTCGTCGCCGCCTATCATAAAGGTGAGGTTGCCGCTCTCCGCGCCCGGGGTTGATCCCGTAACCGGAGCGTCGAGAAACTCCACACCCTTGGCTGCCAGAGCCTGTCCGAACTTGCGGCTCTCGCTCACCGCGACCGTACTGCAATCCACCACCACCGAACCTGCCCGCGCCCCCTCGATTGCACCAGCGGCGCCCAGGATCACTTCCTTTGCCATCTCCGTGTCGCCCACGCAGAGGAATACCACATCCGCCTGAGCCGCCACTTCCTTCGGCGTGGCGCAGAAGATGCCCTGCTCTTCGTCCGCCAGTTTCTGTGCCTTTGCGGCGGTGTTCGACCAGACTGCGACCTCGTGCCCCGCCCGGCGCAGGTTGCGAGCCATCGGGTACCCCATCAGGCCCAGTCCAAGGAATCCAAGTTTTGCCATAACCTCCAAATTGTACCGCGCCCCCCGCGCCGCCTCACCCTCTGCCCGAGGCTGCCAACCTGCCTGCATTTGGGCAAAAGTGCCGTCCGCGCGGGCCGGTCGATTGTCCTAAGCCTCGCCACGGAACGAACTTGCACGATGGCACCTGCCGTGCTCTTTCCCTCTCCGGGTACCCATGCTGAAAATCACGCTTCACGATAGCGCCTTGGAATTCCGCATCACCCTGGAGGGCCGCCTCACCGGACCCTGGGTGGCCGAACTCGAGCAGTGTTGGCAAACCGCGAGTTCCACTACCGCCGGGCGCAGAACCATCCTCGACCTGGGTGAGGTCGATTTTATCTGTCCCGACGCCGAAGCTGTCCTCTGCCGGATGCATGCCCAAGGGGTAGAATTTCTGGCCGAGACGCCCATCATCCGCTCGCTCCTTCACGATATCTGCGAGCCCGCGCCCTGTGGTACGGTTGAGAAAAAGGCCGGCTCCGCTCCCTGATGCCCTCGACCGCACCATCCCGACCGGACCCCACCCGCGCCCGGTATGAGACTCTCCTGGAAGTGGCCGAGTCCATCGCCGCCCACCGCCAGCTTTCCACTCTCTTTTCCGACCTTTCGCGCCTCCTCAAGCGCCTCGTCCCCTTCGATTTCATCAGCTTGACCCTGCTCGAACCCAAGGAGCGCACAGTCCGCCTCCATATTCTTGAGACCGACCGTCCCGTCTATGGACTTCCGGAGAAGAGCACTCCCTACGATCAGACCCCGACCATCACCGCTCTCGAAACCCGGCGCCCCTATTACATCCCCCACCTTGCCGCCGAGTCGCAATTCCCCCTGATTCGCGATCTGATGCTGGCCAACGGCGTCCAATCCGCCTGCATCCTGCCGCTGTTCACCGCGCAGCGCGAGATCGGAGGATTGCACTTCGGGTCCGTTTCCGAAAACGCCTATTCGCCGGAGGACATCGAGTTCATGGCTCAGGTGGCCCGCCAGGTTGCCGTGGCCGTGGATAACGCCTTGCACGCCGAAGCCGCCGTCGCCTACGAACTCCAGCTTGCGCAGGACCGCGACCGCCTGCGCGCCCTGCTCGATGTCAACAACGCCATCGCCGGATGCCTGGAGACTCGCGAACTCTTCGACGCCATCTCTGCCGCCATGCGCAGCACCTTCGGCCTGGACTACGCCAGCATCCTGCTCCACGAACCCGAGCTCGGCGCGCTCCGCATGCACCTCCTGAATTTTCCCGGCGGAGGGAGCCTCATCCGTGAAGCCGCTGTGGTGCCGCTTGAGGGCAGCCTCGCCGGACACGTCTTCCGCAGCCGCGAGCCGCGCATCTTCAGCCTGGATGAGGCGCGCGCCATCTCCGCCGCCACCGGTGAAGTCTTCGAGCGCGAGGGCATCCAATCCCTCTGCGCCGTACCGCTGATCTCCCGCCGCGCCGCCCTCGGCACGCTCAACGTAGGCTCACGCCAGCCCGGGCGCTTCAACGCCGCCGATCTCGATTTCTACACCCAAATCGGCGGACAGGTCGCCATCGCGCTCGATAACGCTCTCTCCTACCAGCGCATTGAAGAGCTCAACGAGCGCCTCGCCGAAGAGAAGGTCTACCTGGAAGATGAGATCCGCACTGACAACCGCTTCGAAGAGATCGTCGGCCAGAGCCGCGCGCTCAAGGCGATCCTCAAACAGGTGGAGACGGTCGCGCCCACCGATTCCACCGTCCTCATCTACGGCGAAACCGGCACCGGCAAGGAACTGCTCGCCCGCGCCATTCACGATCTGAGTTCGCGCAAGCAGGCCACGTTCGTCAAACTCAACTGCGCCGCCATTCCCACCGGACTGCTGGAAAGCGAACTCTTCGGCCACGAGAAGGGCGCCTTCACGGGAGCCATCGCGCAGCGCATCGGCCGCTTCGAACTCGCGCACCGCGGCACCATCTTCCTCGATGAGGTCGGCGAGATCCCCATCGAACTGCAATCCAAACTGCTGCGCGTTCTGCAGGAGCGCGAATTCGAGCGCCTGGGCAGTTCGCGCACCATCCGCACCGATGCGCGCCTCGTCGCCGCCACCAATCGCGACCTGGCCAAAATGGTGGAAGAGCGGACCTTCCGCGCCGACCTCTATTACCGCCTCAACGTCTTCCCCATCACCGCGCCCGCCCTGCGCGACCGCACCGAAGACATTCCGCTATTGGTGCGCTACTTCGTGCAGCAGTACGCCCGCCGCATGAACCGGCGCATCACCACGATTCCCACCGAAGCCATGAACGCGCTGGCGCGCTACCACTGGCCCGGCAATATCCGCGAATTGCAGAACTTCATCGAGCGCGCCGTGATCCTCACCTCCGGCACCACGCTCCAGGTTCCGCTGCGCGAACTCAAACGCGGACCGGCCGGCGAAAACGTGGTGACGCTCGAAGCCGCCGAACGCGAGGCCATCCTCCGCGCCCTTCGCGACGCCAACGGCAAAGTCGGCGGCGATCAGGGCGCCGCCGCCAAGCTAGGCATGAAGCGAACCACGCTCCAGGCCAAGATGCGCAAACTCGGGATCGAAACCAAGGGCTTTTGAGAGCACTTGGTACTATTTCAGCGCTTCGCTAATCTCAATATCCCGTTTCAATACTTCAGTGACCAACTCCGACAAACCGACGCCTCTCTGCGCCGCTTTCCCGGAAAGATATTCCCATACACTCCGCTCAATGGATACGGGCATCAGCGTTTGAGCTCCTGGAGGGATGCTGTGAAGACCCCGAATCCCTTTGCTGAAATCGATCTCAGCGGGCATATCGTTCGCATCAAGCGGTAGATTGCTCATAGTCCATTCTCGTATTGCCGGCGCTCGGTCGGTGTAGCCCTGCGGGCTGATATGATCCGGACTTGGATTGCCGCGGGGTCGGCTTCGGACCACAGGTAAACCACCGAAAGCAGCATGCCATTGCTGGCCATGCCGAGAGAAAACCACCGCTCCTCTTCATCGCTGTGATCCAGGTCGGCAACTGTGAGTAGGCGAGGGTCGTAGAAAATAGAGGATGCCAGCTCAAACGTAACCGCATGTTTCCGTTCATTCGCGGCGGCCTTTACCTCATCCCATTCGAATTGGAACAACCGCCCATTCACCACTCTCTCATACCATAGCGGCCCAAAGACAGGCAATGGGCCATCCCCACCGACTGCACCACCACGTCACAACAGAATCCTACTGTGTATGATTGGCCGCCCCCAAGCTCGCGCACCCGTACGTCTGCTCCACGCCCTTTCGGAACCACGTGGACTTGCTTTCCACCACCAGCGTCACATCGTCCGCGCGCGCGGCATACCGGCAGAGCGATTTCGCCACGCTTCGATAGATGCGCGCCTCCGGGTACGGCGGCACATTCATCTCGCCAAACGACCAATCGAAGAGACTGATCTCGTAGTGCCCGTCTTCGTCCTCTTCCGCGTACTTGCGCACCCGCTGCGGCATGCGCTCTTTCACCGCGCCCGAGACATACAGGCTCGCGTCCGTTTTATTCCCCGCGTAGAGCGCCCACGAGAGATAGTTGTCCCAAAGGCCGAAGAAGCTCAGCGACGGCAGCAGCGTCACCAAGACGAAGACCGCTTTCTGCAGCGCCTGTCCCTTCGGCCAGAGCAGGTCGCGCTGCGTGAAGTCGCTCTGCCGCCAGAAGAGCAGCAGCAAAAAGAAGCCCATCGCCAGATTCCAAGACCACACCACCGAATTGCGATTGTGGCCCAGCGGTCCGATCGCCAGCAGGATCAGCGCATGCATCGCGAGCGCGAATACCACCGCGGCGGACCGTGTCCTGCGAAAGAGCAGCCCTACACCGATGCCCGCTTCGAGCAGCGGCACCGCGGGCGCGGCCTGCAGTATTCCAGCGTGCAACGCGGTGGGCAGCAGCCGCAGCACGGGCTCCATCAGCCACGGGAAGACATCCTCCCGAAATCCCGGATTCGCCTTCTGCAGTCCGCTCCAGAAATAGATACTGGCCACCACCAGGCGCCCCGTGTTCAAGCACGCGTTCCGTGCCGCCGCATCGCCCTTTCGCAGGCAAACGCCCAACGCCGCCAGCAGGATCGAATACTGATAAAACCAGGGTTGCAGGCGCGATTGGTCGAAGCAGACCAGCACCGCCGCCATTGCCAGAAACACCGCGATCCACTTCGCGGGACGCGTATTCAACAGCACCGCCCCCAGCACCAGCACCCAGCCTGCAAAGACCACGGCATCGAATGGATACGCCAGCGGCTTCAGCCCGTCCCAGACGGGCGTCAGCGGATACGGCCGTCCGTTCATCCACAGCTTCGCGGAGAGCAGCAGCCCAACCAGCATCCCCTCCACGACCCCGAACTTCAACCACCAGACTCTGCGCGCGCTATCCATGTGAGCCGCGCCGCACGCTAAGCCAGAATCCCTTTCACCACTTCCGCCTTTTCCACCCCCGTGAGCTTCATATCGAGACCCTGGTACTTATACGTGAACTTCTCATGCTCGATCCCGAACTGGTGCAGGATCGTCGCCTGGAAATCGCGCACGTGCACCGGGTCCCTGGTGATGTTGTAGCTGAACTCGTCCGTCTCGCCGTGCACCACGCCGCCCTGTATGCCGCCGCCCGCCATCCACAAACTGAAGCAGCGCGGATGGTGATCGCGCCCGTAATCCGTGGGCGTGAGCTTGCCCTGCGAATAAATCGTGCGTCCGAATTCGCCGGCCACGATCACCAGCGTATCTTCCAACATGCCGCGCTGTTTCAAATCCTGCACCAGCGCCCAGCAGGGCTGATCGATTTCTTTGCACTGCGCCGCCAGCACCTCCGGCAGATTGCCGTGCACGTCCCAGCCGCGGTGATAGACCTGAATGAAGCGCACGCCGCGCTCCGCCAGCCGGCGCGCCATCAGGCAGCTCTGCGCGAAAGATCCGGGCTTGTGCGCATCGGGGCCGTAATTCTCCCACGTGGACGCGGGCTCCTTCGCCGTGTTCGTCAGCTCGGGCACGGAGGTCTGCATCCGGAACGCCATCTCGTATTGGGCGATGCGCGTCTTCGTCTCCGGGTCGCCCAGCTTGCGGTACGTCACCTCGTTCATCGCATTCAACCCGTCCAGCATGCTGCGGCGCACGTCCGGCGCCACGCCATCGGGGTTGTTGATGAACAGCACCGGATCCGCGCCGCTGCGCAGGCTCACGCCCGAATACTGGCCCGAGAGAAACCCCGCGCTCCACAGCCGCGAAGAGATCGCCTGCACGTTGGCCTTGGGATGATAATGCTTCGCCTGCAGCACCACGAACGTGGGCAGGTCCTGATTCATGCTGCCCAGCCCGTAACTCAGCCAGCTTCCGATGCAGGGGCGCCCGGCGATCATGAAGCCGGTCTGGAAAAACGTGATCGCCGGTTCGTGGTTGATCGCTTCGGTGTGCATGCTGCGGATGATGGCGATATCGTCCACCATGCGCGCGGTGTAAGGCAGCAGTTCCGAAATCCACGCGCCGTTTTTGCCGTGTTGTGCGAAGGAAAAGGCCGAGGGCGCGATGGGGAAGCGCGTCTGCCCGCTCGTCATGGTGGTGAGGCGCTGACCCTGCCGGATCGATTCCGGCAGATCCTTGTCGTACCACTCCTTCATGCCGGGCTTGTAATCGTACGTCTCGATCTGCGGCGGCGCGCCCATCAGGTGCAGATAGATGCAGCGCTTCGCTTTGGGCGGAAAATGCGGCAAGCCGGCCAGGCCTCCGATTGCCGGCACCGCCGCCGCGTCCGCGCGCCCGCCGAGCAGGCTCGCCAATGCCAGTCCGCCGATGCCCTGCGCCCCGCGCGCGAAGAACCGCCGCCGTGTCTCTTCCCGCGCCATCGCGCCCGCGAGTTCGTCCGCCGGGTGCAATCCCGCCGCGCGCCGCCGGTGCGATTCGCGATCCAACTCCCGCGCCGCGCGCGAATAATGCCCGTGATCGTCCGGGTTCAACATGCCAGGCTTCCGCAGACTCATTTGTTCAAGACCTCG
>CAIRBY010000548.1 GCA_903876865.1 uncultured Acidobacteriia bacterium | reverse complement strand
GCAGTGAAGTTCGACGGCAAACAGGCGGAAGCCACGGTTGCGTTTGCGGCCAAGGGCAATGCCACGGCTCAGATGACGATGCAGTACCACCTGGAGATGAAGGACAGCAAGTGGTCGGTGGTGGGCCGTAAGGATTCGAGCGGCCACAGCACGGCTCCGGGCGGCGCGGCACCGGGTGAAATGCCGGGCGGAATGCCTGCGGGCGCGGGCGCGGACCCGGCGAATCCGCACGGCGGCGCGGGGATGGCTCCGGGTGGCGCGAGTCCGCACGGTGCGGGTGGTTCCATGCCGTTGCCGGAGGATCTGCCGCCTTCAGGCAAGAAGAAATGAAGCGTGTGGCAATTCTGGGCGGTGGCCCCGCGGGAGCATTTGCCGCGGAACGGCTGGCGTCTGCCGGGTTGAACGTCGTATTGATGGATGAGAAGCTCGCCTGGGAGAAGCCCTGCGGCGGTGGCTTAACCCACAAGGCCTATAGCCGCTATCCGTTCCTGATGAATAACGCCACGCCCAAGCGGCTGGTGACGGAGACGGTACTGGCGGCGCCGAAGGCGGGCGAGGTGACGCTGAAGCTGGATGAACCGCTGGTCATCTACTCGCGGCTGGATCTGAACCGGATGCTGCTGGAGCGGGCGGGGAGCGCCGGGGCGCAGATCGAAAAGACGCGTGTGACGGCGATGGAGCACGCGGGCGCGGGGTGGCGTCTGCGGACGGGTTCCGGCACGGTGGATGCCGATTTCTGCATTGTGGCCACGGGCGCGCGCAATCCGCTGCGCGAGGTGGGGACGCAACTCACACCGCGGGACACGATGTCCGCACTGGGCTACTACGTGGAAGGCGAGCGGGCGCGCATCGACATTCAGTTTCTGCCCAAGCTGGAAGGGTACATCTGGGTCTTCCCGCGCTGCGGCCACCTCTCGGTGGGGATCTGCGGCAAGGGCGAACCGGCGGCGGAACTGCGCAAGCGACTGGAACTCTACATGACCGAACACGGCATCCGTTGGAAGGGCGCGGCGTTTTACAGCCACCTGCTGCCGGCGCTGGATACGAAAAGCTGGAAGCGCAATCGCGTGGCGGGGGACGGCTGGCTGGCGGTGGGCGACGCCGCCGGACTGGTGGACCCGATCACGGGCGAAGGTCTTTATTACGCGATGCGGTCGGGCGATCTGGCGGCGCAGGCGGTCTTGGCGGACGAAGGCGGCGCCGCGTGCGCCACAGGTTACCGTGGCGCGGTCCGGCGGGATTTCGGGGCGGACCTGGAACTGGGTTCCCACCTGGCGGAGCGCGTGTTCAAGGGAAGCTTTCTGCTGGGTTCGGTGCCACGGCGGATGGTGGAGTTCACGCGGCGTTCGCCGCTGTTTGCGGGCGTCATGCAGGATCTGTTCGCGGGCAAGCAGCCCTACCTGGGCTTGAAGCGGCGGCTGCTGCACAACCTGAAGCCGAGTCTGCTGGAGATTGCGCTGAGTTTCGGCGGTCGCCGCAGCCCGGCGAAAGTAACGTAATCTGTTCTCGATTCGAACCCAATGATACACACACAATCGGAAGCACTTTTTCGGCGCGCGGTTCAGAACATCCCGGGCGGCGTCAATTCCCCGGTTCGCGCCTTTCGCAGCGTAGGCGGGCAGCCGGTCTTCATGGCGCGCGGGGAGGGCTCGCATCTCTTCGATGTGGATGGCAACGAGTACATCGATTACGTGGGCTCGTGGGGTCCGCTGCTGTTGGGACACCGGCGCGCGGAGATACTGGAAGCGATCGCGGGGGCGCTCGAAATCGGCACAAGTTTTGGCGCGCCCACGGCGGGCGAGCTGGATCTGGCGGACGCGATCTGCGATGCGGTGCCTTCCATTGAGATGGTGCGGCTGGTCAACTCCGGGACCGAGGCCACGATGTCGGCGATCCGGGTGGCGCGCGGCTTCACGGGGCGCGACCTGATCGTGAAGTTTGAGGGCTGCTACCACGGCCACGTGGATTCGCTGCTGGTGAAGGCGGGCTCCGGCCTGGCCACATTGGGCATCGCGGACACGCAGGGCGTGCCCAAGGCGTTCGCCGATACCACGATCGCGCTGCCCTACAATTCGCTGCCGGCGCTGGAAGAGGCGTTCGCGGTGCACGGTGCGCGGATTGCGGCGGTGATTGTGGAGCCGGTGGTGGGGAACATGGGGTGCGTTCCGCCGCTGCCCGGGTATCTGGAAGGGATGCGGGAGATCACGGTGCGATACGGCGCGCTGTTGATATTCGACGAGGTGATGACCGGATTCCGCGTGGCCTTCGGCGGCGCGCAGCAGCGATACGGGATCCGGCCGGACCTGACGACATTGGGCAAGGTGATCGGCGGCGGATTGCCGGTGGGGGCGTACGGCGGGCGCAAGGACATCATGAGCATGGTCGCGCCGGCGGGCCCGATCTATCAGGCGGGGACGCTTTCGGGGAATCCGCTGGCGGTGGCGGCGGGCCTGGCGATGCTGCGGTATCTGAAACAGCATCCGGAGGTCTATACGCGGCTGGAGGAGGTGGGGGCGCGGCTGGAGGCGGGTGCGCCGGAAGGCGTGACGGTGAATCGCGTGGGCTCGATGTTCACGTACTTCTTCACGCCGGGTCCGGTGACGGATTGGGAGAGTGCGAAGCAGTGCGATACGGCGCGCTTCGGGCGCTTCTTCCGCGGCATGCTGGAGCGCGGCGTGTACCTGGCGCCCTCGCAGTTCGAGGCGGCGTTTGTGGGCGCGGCGCATAGCGACGAGGATATCGAGAAGACGCTGGCGGCAGGGCGCGAGTGCGGTGGGTTGTAGGGGGAAGGGCGCTTCGGGCTTGACTGGTGAATGGGAGGGGCGTCGAGACGAATCTCGACGCTGCGGACAGGAATGTCCGCGCCACGGATTGGGTTGGAGGTGGAGTGCGGGAAGGAACTGGTTCAGGGATGAGTGGGGGATGGAATGCGTCGCTGTATGACGGGTCGCACGGGTTTGTGGCGCAGTACGGGAGGGCGCTGGTGCCGCTGCTGGAGCCGCGGGCTGGGGAGCGAATCCTGGACGTTGGCTGCGGCACGGGGCAACTGACGGCGGAGATTGCGGAATCGGGGGCGCGGGTGGTGGGCATCGATGCTTCGCCGGCGATGGTGGCGCAGGCGCGGGAGAAATACCCGTCGCTCGAATTCGTCACCGGCAGCGTCTGCGAGATGGAGTACGCGGAGGAGTTCGACGCGCTCTTTTCCAATGCGGTGCTGCACTGGGTCAAGCCGCCGGAGGTGGCGGCGCGGGCGATGGCGCGGGCGCTCAAGCCGGGCGGACGGCTGGTGGTGGAGTTCGGCGGGCGGGGGAACGTCGCCGGGCTGGTGGAGGCGGCGTACGGGGCGCTGCGGCGGCTGGGAATCGCCGAGCCGGAGGGCCTGAACCCGTGGTATTACCCGAGCGTGGGGGAGTACACGGCGCTGCTGGAAGCGAGCGGAATCGAAGTGACGCTGGCGATGCTGTTCGAGCGTCCCACGCCGCTGCAAGAGGGCGAGGCGGGCATCGCGGCATGGTTTCGGATGTTCGGCGGGGCGCTGATGGCGCCGCTGCACGCGGAGCAGGCGGCGGAGTTCCTGCGGCTGGTGCCGGAGACGGCGCCCGCGCACCTGCGGCGGGAGGGCGGCTGGACCGCGGACTACTGGCGGCTGCGGGTTGTGGGGCGCAGAAACGGACCCAAAACCGGCGCTTGCCCCACTTAGTGCTAGAATGCGTTTTACGCGAGCACTTAGGAAAGCCGGATGTCGTCTTTTATCCAAAATCAGTTCGAACAAAACATCGTGACCACGAGCGTGGATCATGTGTTCAATTGGGCGCGCGAGTCGTCGATCTGGCCGCTCACTTTTGGCCTGGCATGTTGCGCCATTGAGATGATTGCGGCGAGCACGTCGCGCTTCGATATCGCGCGTTTCGGCGCGGAAGTCTTCCGCCCGAGTCCCCGGCAGAGCGACCTGATGATTGTGGCGGGTACGGTGACGCTGAAGATGGCGCCGGTGCTGAAGCGCATCTGGGACCAGATGCCGGATCCGAAGTGGTGCATCTCCATGGGCGCCTGCTCGAGTGTGGGCGGTCCGTTCAATACGTATGGCGTGCTGCAGGGCGTGGACAAGATTGTTCCGGTGGACGTGTATTTGACGGGCTGCCCGCCGCGTCCGGAGAATCTCTTCTACGCGCTGATGAAACTGCAAGATAAGATCGACCAGATGACGACGCTGGTGAAGCGGCCGACGGAAGTGCGTCTGGACGAATCGATGCTGGAGAACTTCAAGAAGCAGATCCGCATCGCGCAGACGCAGAATCCTGTATAAAACGTGTTGCAGCGCGATTCCGATCACATCTATCGCGTGCCGGAGTGGGAGGCCTTTCCCTGGCTGATTCACGGCTTCGGCACTCGCCTATCTGATATTCCCGCGCATTTTTCTCATTTGGCCACGGTCAAGCAGATCCACTCGGCGGAGTGCGTAGCCGCGGGCGGACGCACGGGCGTGCTGGGTGAAGCCGATGCGCTGATCGAGCGGACGCCGGGCAGCGTGGTGGCGGTGAAGACGGCGGATTGCATCCCGGTGCTGCTGATCGACGAGCGGTTGCGCGCGGTGGCGGCGGTCCACGCGGGGTGGCG
>CAIRBY010000547.1 GCA_903876865.1 uncultured Acidobacteriia bacterium | reverse complement strand
GGTGTCAACGTCTGGTCCGACGTCATCACGGGGACTGTGACTGGGAACGAAATCCAGTTCACCCGCACGGCTCCCAGCCTCGCCCGCCCGCAGGAGTATCGCGGATATCTGCTGCCCCATGACAACCCGCAGATCGAGTCACGGTTTCGCATGACGGGCGCGGATGCGCTGGCTGGCATCGGCAGCCACGTCGGCGTGTGGAACATGGGATGGTTCGCGACCAGGGTGGGCCCCTACCGGGAACAGCCCGCGAGATGACGAGACGCGTGCGCCGCTACTTCAGCAGGGCGTCGATGGCGAATTGGGAGATGGCTTCGTCCACTTCGCTGGCCGCTCCGCTGCAGGCGATGGCGCCGATGGTCTTGCCCTCCACTTTGATGGGGAGTCCGCCGCGATTGGGGAAGCCATCGGGGTAGACGAGTTGGGCGAGGTTGCCGTTCTTGAGCGAATCTTCGGCAGTCGCGGAGGGGCGTCCGTAGAGGGCGGCGTAGCGGGCTTTGCGCTGCGCGAACTGGATGGTGTTCAGGGTGGCGCCATCGGCCTTCTGCAGGAAGAGGAGGTTGCCGCTTTCATCCAGAATGCAGATGGTCACCTGCACGTTGCGCTTGGCGGCTTCGCTTTCGGCGGCGGCGACCATGGTCTTGATGGCGGCGAGGTTCAGATACTTGCGCGACGGCAAATCCGCGGCCATGGCCACGAAAAGCAGGCTGAAGAAAAGGGCGATCGACTTGGACATGCGCAATAGCATAGCGGATCTCGCGATCCGCGTTTCGAGGGTGCCGGATCTCGCGATCCGCGTTTCGAGGGAGCCGGATCTCGCGATCCGCGTTTCGAGGGAGCCGGATGTCCGGCAGCGTCGCTACCCGAGCAGCGTATCGATCGCGGCCTGGCAGATCATCTCATCCACTTCGCTGGGCGCGCCGCTGCAGCCGATGGCGCCGATGGTCTGTCCGTCGATCTTGATGGGCAGCGCGCCGCGCAGGGGAAAGGCGCCGGGGAAGAGCAGCACGCCCATGTTGCCGCCCTTGAGTTGCTCTTCGGCGATGGCGGAAGGGCGCGCGTAGACGGCCGCGTATTTCGCTTTGCGCTGCGCGAATTCGATGGTGTTGAGGCCGAGGCCATCGGCCTTCTGCAGGAACAGCAGGTTGCCGCTTTCATCGGTGATGCAGATGGTCACATAGACGTTGCGCGCGGCGGCTTCGCGTTCGGCGGCGGCGGCGAGAATTTTGATGGCTTCCAGATTCAGAAACTTGCGTGACGGCAACTCGATGGGCATGGCTTCAGGATAGCGGACTCGGCCGTAGGGCAGGCGTTTCCGCCTGCCAACTGCTGGGGTGAAGTTGGATGCGTGGTGAAAGTGTTGGCAGGCGGAAACGCCTGCCCTACGGCGCATCCACAGGCCAGCCTTAACTCGGCATAGCCAGCAAACTATCGTTCGGGTAGAAGTGGTCCACGTTATCCGCCGTGATGATCTGGTGGGTGGTGAACAATGCCGGGGCCACGGCCTTGCGCGCCAGCAGATCCAGCGCGAGTTTGATCAGACCATCGCCATATTTTTCCGGGAAGAACGCCACGCTCGCGATCAGGCGCGTCTGCGGACTGCGCAGCTCGGCGCGCGCTTCGGGTTCGGCATTCTGCCCCACGATGGCGCATTCGCTCGCGCGTCCCGCCTCCTGGAAGGCGCGTAGCGCGCCCAGCGCGCTCGAATCGTTGGCCGCGCCCACCAGCACGTGCTTCGACTTGGATTCGCGCAGGTGTTTGCGCACCCGTTCGAGCGTGGTCTGGAACTGCCCGTCGCCATCGACACTGATGGTGCGGCAACGCTCCGGAATGCGCATCACTTCCCCGATGCCGCTCTGTACGCCGCGCATGCGCGCCTTCGGCAGCGACCCGGCGCGATGCAGTTCCACCAGCAGAATCTCATCCACTTCGCCGTTCCAGTATTTCTTGGCCCAGCGCGCCAGATAATGCCCCGCCATCAGCCCGGCCTGATAGTTGTTGGCGCCGAAATACGTCGCGCCGGGGTGGGGAATATCGATGGCGATGAAGGGAATATTCGCTTCCAGATACTTGGTGGCGATGGCGGGGGCGATTACCTCATCGGTCTGAAATTCGATCACCAGATCGACCTGTTCCTTGATGAGGTAATCGGCGCTGCGCAGGGCGATCTTCGGCTGGTAGCGGTTGTCCACCACGATCAGTTCGATATGCTCGCGCTCGGCGGCGCTCAGCAGGCTGTTGCGCACCTCGCGGTCGAAGGACGTATCCTGCCCCTGCGCCGCATACCCGATGCGGTAGAGTCGGCGGCGGCGGACTTCGTTGGTCAGGCGGTAGTGGTTCTCGCCCACCTTATCCAGAAAGCCGCACTGGTGCAGCGTGTAGATGAGGCGGAAGCACATGCCCTTGTTGAAACCGGTGCGCAGCACCACGTCGCGCAGGCGGAGCACGTCACCGGAGGATTGAAAGGCCTCGAGAATGCGCGAGGCGTGCACCAGGCTTTTCACCAGGTAGCGGTTGTGGTTGGAAGTCTTGACTTGGACCTCGTCTGGTTGCACGGTTTTAACCTACGAAACACTTGCGCGGCGGCGCGGCATCGCAAGATTCTCGCCCTTTCCCCAAGAAATACAGTATTTATTGCAGAATATACCATTCTTCAGGGCCTGTTGTTGTTATGCACTGCGAAAACGCACGTGCGGGGCGGTTGCTGGTTGGCGTTGGCCGCGCCGGCACATACAATACAGAGTTTGTACCCTGATACTCGCACATTTGAGGGGATGCTATGAACCCGAATCCGCTGATTGGCGTGATTTTCCACTGGCTGGGCGGTCTCGCCTCGGGCAGTTTCTACGTGCCGTACCGCGGCGTGAAGCGCTGGAGCTGGGAGACGTTATGGTTGGCCGGTGGCTTCTTCAGCTGGATCATCGCGCCCTTGACCATGGGTACCATCCTGACCCGCGATCTGATCCCGGTGCTGCGCGAAACGCCCGGGTCCACGCTCTTCTGGTGCTACTTCTGGGGCATGCTGTGGGGCATGGGCGGGCTCACTTTCGGGCTGACGATGCGCTACCTCGGAATGTCGCTGGGCATGGCGGTGGCGCTCGGCTACTGCGCCGCATTCGGCACGCTGATGCCGCCGATCTTCGATGGCATCTTCGTTTCGAGCGTGCTGGGCACGGCCTCCGGGCAGGTAATTCTGGTGGGCGTGGGCGTCTGCCTGTCCGGGATCGCGTTCGCGGGCAAGGCGGGCACCTCCAAGGAAAAGGAGATGTCGGTCTCGCAAAAGCAGGAAGTGATCAAAGAGTTCAACCTGAAGAAGGGTGTGCTGGTGGGCACCTTCTCCGGCGTGATGAGTTCCTGTTTCTCTTACGGTCTGCGCGCCGGCGACCCGATCAAGGCGATCACCATGCAGCACGGCACTCCGGCGCTGTGGCAGGGCCTGCCGGTGCTGGTCCCGGTGCTGTTGGGCGGCTTCACCACCAACTTCATCTGGTGCCTGGCGCTGAATATCCGCAACAAGAGCGGGCACGAATATTTCAGTTCGGAAAAGACGCAGGCGCCCATGACGCTCAACTACCTGCTCTGCGCGCTGGCGGGCGTCACCTGGTATTTCCAGTTCTTCTTCTACTCGATGGGCGAGACGCAGATGGGGAAATACAAATTCTCCAGCTGGACGCTGCACATGGCGAGCATCATCATCTTCAGCAGCCTGTGGGGCATCGCGCTGCATGAATGGCGCGGCTCGAGCAGCCGCACCAAGGGCTGGCTGGCCGTCAGTTTGGGCGTGCTGATCCTCTCGACCATCGTAGTGGGGTACGGCAATTATCTGGGAACGGCCGCGCACTGATATCGTAGAAGCATATGACGAAGGTGCAGATACGCTTTGCGTTGCAGCGCCCGCTGGACAATGCGGGACTGGTTGCGATTTCGACGGCCAACGCCGTATACGGCATTCAGCAGATTCAGGTGGCGGCGAATCTGGATGCGCTGACGGTGACCTACGACGCCACGCGCCTGCGCCCCGCGGAAGTGGAAGCGGCGCTGACCGGCGCGGGCATTCCGATCCTGAGCGAACACAAAGTCTGACGCGCCAAAGGCCACTGCTCGGCTATTTCGGTGCTTCCAGCGCGGCAAAGACTTCGCGGTAGAACTCCGGGTGGCCCTTCCAGGATTGCCCGGTGATGATCCGCCCGTCGCGGATGGCGGGTTTGTGCACGAATACTCCGCCGGCGCGCTCCACCTCCACGCAGATATTGGGATGCCCGGTGACGGTGCGCCCCTTGATCAGATCCGCGGCGACCAGCACCTGAATGCCGTGGCCGAGCGAGCAGAGAAACTTGTTGTGGCTGTGGAACTCGCGCACCAGTCCGAGCAGGCTGGTGTCGTTGCGCAGGTATTCGGGGGCGCGTCCGCCCAGAATCACGAGGGTGGCGAATTCCTTGGCGGCAACGGCGGTGATGGCGATCTGCGCGTCGATATTGTGGCCCGCGCGTTCGACATAGGTGTCCCAGCCGGGTTCGGTATCGTGGAAGACCAGGTGGAGGCGGCGGCGCGCCGGGGCGGCGATCACTGGTTCCCAGTGCGCTTCGAGAAATCTCTGGCAGGCGTACAGCGCTTCGTAGCTGTCGCCGCCGTCGCCGGTCACGATCAGGACTTTGCGGCTCATCCGTTGCCAGCATAGCGCGGCGCTCTGCCAGAATGTAAGGGCATGGTTGCGGATTCGATGGACGTGGTGGTGTTGGGCGCTGGCGCGGCGGGGCTGATGTGCGCTGCCGAGGCGGGCCGGCGCGGGCGGCGCGTGCTGCTGGTGGAGCACAATGCGCAGGTCGGGCGGAAGATCCTCATCAGCGGCGGCGGGCGCTGCAACTTCACCAACCGGCACACCACGGCCGAGAATTTTCTCTCGCGCAATCCCCACTTCGCCAAATCCGCGCTGGCCCGTTTCGGCCCCGCCGATTTTGTGGCGATGGTGGAGCGGCACGGCATCCGCTATCACGAAAAGACACTCGGGCAGTTGTTCTGCGATGGCACTGCGGCAGAGATCGCGCAGATGCTGGAAGCGGAATGCGCGGCCGGCAAGGTGCGGATCCAGACCGGCTGCGCGGTGGCCGCGGTGCGGCGCAATCCCCACGGCCACTTCGAAGTGGAGACGTCGCGGGGAACCGTGACCTGCCACTCGCTGGTGGTGGCGACGGGCGGCCTCTCGATTCCGAAGGTCGGCGCCACGCCCTTCGGCTACACCGTGGCGCGGCAGTTCGGTGTGCGCCTGGTGGAGTGCCTGCCCGCGCTCGTGCCCCTCACTTTCAATGCCGCGGACCGGGCGCGCTTCGCTGAACTCGCGGGAGTTTCCGCGGACGCCGTGGCTACCGCCGGGGGGCGCGCCTTTCGCGAAAAGCTGCTCTTCACGCATCGCGGCCTGAGCGGTCCCGCGATCCTGCAGGCCTCTTCCTATTGGCGCAGCGGGCAGTGCGTGGAGATCGACCTGCTGCCCGGTGTGGATCTTGCCAGGGAACTGACGCAGGCGCGCACGACGGGTGTGAAGTCGGAGGTTCGCACGCTGCTCTCGCGGCATCTGGTCAAGCGGCTTGCCGACCGCTGGTGCGAAGTGCACGGCGTCACCAAGCCGACGGCCGTCATGGGCGATCGCGAGATTGCGGCTTTGGCGGAAGGGCTGCAAGCGTGGAAGGTGGTTCCGGCAGGCACCGAGGGCTACGAGAAGGCCGAAGTGACCAGTGGCGGCGTGGACACGGACGATCTGGCTTCAAAGACCATGGAGTGCCGGCGCGTACCCGGACTCTACTTCATCGGCGAAGTGGTGGACGTGACCGGCCAACTGGGCGGCTTCAACTTCCAGTGGGCCTGGGCCTCCGGCGTCGCTGCCGGACAGTCGGCATAGGGCAGGCTACTGGTTGCCGCTGGGCTGCTCTTCCCGCACGGTAGGGTAGGCGCTTTCGCCTGCCAACTCTACGGGCGTGCACGGTTGACAGAAGCCACTGCCGACGGACCTCTCCCACTCACTTCATCTTCTTGAGAATGGCGTCTACGTAGTCGCGTGTCTCCTTGATCTCCGGGATCGCTCCCGCCTGATCGACGGTGGTGGGACCGGCATTGTAAGCGGCGAGAGCGAGCTTGATATCGCCCTTATACTTGTCCAGCAGTTGCTTGAGGTAGGTGGCGCCGGCCTCGATGTTCTGTTGCGGATCGAAGGCGTCGCCCACCTGGAACTGATCGATCGTGCCGGGCATCAGTTGCATCAGGCCGCGCGCCCCTTTCGGAGAGAGGGCGCAAGGCCGTCCCGCCGATTCCTGGTCGATCACTCCGTGCAATAGCTTGGGCTCGAGCTGATGCCGCGTGGCGGCCGAGGCGATCAGCGGAGTCAGTTCTGGTTCGGCGATGGGGTCGCACTCCGCGTCGGGGCCGGTTTCACCCGGCAGAGCCGAGCCTCGCCATTCGGCGGCCATCGCGGCCTGTTTGCGGACCGCCTCACGCTGAATGGCCATGGCGGCGCGCTGTTTCGCCATCGCGGATTGAAAAGTTGCCGCCGGTTCGGCCGGTTTGGGCGGCGGCGTCTCGGGCGGCCGTGCTTCGGGTGGTGGCGTCTCGCGCGGCGCCGCCGGGTGCGGCGGCGATGCTGGCACCGTCTGGGCCAAGGCCGCGCACGCCAGAAGCAGATAGGCGAGAACCACGTAGACGAGAACCGGGCGGAGCCAGTGGGTCACGCTTACTTATCGGCTGGAATCGGGTCGGCCTTTAGGATTCCGGCGCAGAAAATGATGAGCGTGATCCAGAGTCCATCGGCCAGCAGCAGGTGGAGAATCTGCAGCCATACCGGCGCCAGAAAGATCAGGTTCGAAAGTCCGGCCGTAACCTGCGCGCCGAGCAGGCACAGCACCAGCCCCGCGCGCGTGCGCAACTCCGCCTGGCGGACTGCGCTACGAACGGCCAAAAACGCCAGCCACGCCGCCGTCAACACAGCCAGCGCCGGATGCAGAATCCGCAGGCGCAGGAAGATGCTCGCCGCCGGATCCAGATCGCGCGCGAAACCCTCGGCCAGAGTGCGCGAAGGGAAGAGCGTATCCCCCAGCGCCGCGATCGCGCCGCTGATGCCGAGCAGCATCACCAGTCCCAGGCTGAACACCACCACCTTCGCGGCACGCCCGGCCAGCCGGACATCCGGGTGCCCCTCCGCCCACCACGCCGTCAGCGTGAGGCAACCGATCAGCGTGAGCGTATTGATCAGGTGCGCGGAGAGCGACCAGCCGCGCGCGGACGATTGATTCTTCGCCACGTGTTCCAGCAGCACCAGCCCCGCGCCGAGCAGCGCTTCGGTCATGAGGAAGATCGCGGAGAGCGTGGCGCCGCGGCGCACCCGGTGCAGCGGCGGAAACGCGCGGAAGGCCCACACCACCAGCAGCGCCACCAGCACCAGATCGATTCCGCTGGTGACGCGGTGGGTGAATTCGATGATCGTGTTCAGCGTGGGCGAGACCGGCAACATCTCGCCGTTGCACAGCGGCCAGTGCTTGCCGCAGCCCGCGCCCGCGCCGGTAGCGCGCACGAACGCTCCCCACAACACTACGGCGAGATTGTAGGCGAGCACGGCCCACGCGAAGCGGGCAAAAGATCGGGATCGAGGCTGGGGTTGCAAATTTCATTGTATTCCCCATTGACAGCCTCCGGTGCTGGTGCTATTTTTGCAACATCATGCTGCAAATACAGCACGTGCGTATGCGCAAAGACGGACATCGCAACCTGAGCCGCCGCGAGCGGCAGATCATGGACATTCTCTACCAGCGGGGACGCGCCACGGGGGCGGAGATCCTGGAAGCGCTGGCGGACGCGCCCACCTATTCGGCGGTGCGGGCCAAGCTGCGCGTCCTGGAAGAGAAGGGGCACGTCCGCCACGAAGAAGAGGCGTTGCGTTATGTCTACGTGCCGGTGATGGCGCGGGAGGCGGCGCGCAAATCCGCGCTGCGCCACATGGTGGCGACGTTTTTTTCGGGAAGTGTCGAAGACGCGGTGGCGGCGCTGCTGGACCTGAACGCGGCCAAACTGGAAGCGGCGGATCTGGAGCGCATCTCACGGATGATCGAGAGCGCGAAGCGCGAAGGAGCGGCATCATGACGGGACTGGATTTGATCTTGCGTGGAACGGTAGTGCTGGCGGCGGCGATTCTGGCGGCCGCGGCGATGCGGCGCGCCTCGGCGGCGGCGCGGCACCTGGTGTGGACCGCGGCTTTCGCGGCGCTGCTGCTGTTGCCGGCGGCGATCGGCTGGGGTCCGAAACTGCCCGTGCGCGCCCTGCCCGCCGCCCCCGTGGCGGCGCAAGCCACTCTCCGCGCGGCAACCGCCGCACCTGCTACGAGTGGCGGCGAAACCGTGATCGCAGAGCCGCAGAGCCGCACGCCCTGGCTGTTCCTGGCGTATCTGGGGGGCCTGCTGCTGGTGGCCACCCGTTTTGCGCGCAGCGCCGTGCGGACGGCGCGGATGGCGCGGAGCGCACGGCCCGCGGTCTATGCGCAACGGATGACAGAGCAGCTCCGGCGCGAACTGCGGATTGCGCGCGCCGTGCGCGTCCTCGAAAGCGGGAGCGCCACGGTGCCGATGACGTGGGGCGTAGCGCGTCCCCTGGTGATGCTGCCGCTCGCGGCCGGCGAGTGGCCCGCCGCGCGCCTGCACGCCGTGGTGCTGCACGAGTTGGTCCACGTGCAGCGGTGCGACCTGCTGGCGCAGGTGGTGGCGCAGGCGGCATGCTGCCTCTATTGGTTCCATCCGCTGGTCTGGTTCGGCGCGGCCCGGTTGCGCAAAGAGCGCGAGCGCGCCTGTGATGACGCGGTGCTGGGTGGCGGCGTGGCCGCGGCCGAGTATGCCGGACACATGCTGGAACTGGCGCGCGCGATGGTGGCGCAGCGGGCCAGTCTGGCCGACGCTCCCGCGATGGCCGAAGCGGGCGATCTCGAAGCGCGCGTCCGCGAAGTGCTGGACACCACCCGCAATCGCACGCCGTTGACCCGCCGCATGGCGGTGTGCACGGCCTCGATGACGGCGGTGCTGGTTCTGGCCGCGGCCACGGTGAGTCTCGCCCCGGCGCAAGCGGCCGTGGTTCACACAGTCGCGGTCCACACAGTCGCGGTCCACACAGTCGCGGTCCACGCAGCATCAGCGCCTGCATCAACTCCCGCGCCCGCCGCAGTCCCTATCCGCAACGTAGCCGCGCGGCGCGCGCCTCGCACTCCGCTCCTGCTCGCCATGGCGGCCGCCGTGGAGGAACCGCAGGCGCCCGCCAACACCGGGACACTCTCTGGCATCGTGCGCGATCCCAGCGGCGCTCGCGTCCCCGGCAGCAGCGTGCTGATCAAGAATCTGGAGGGCCGGAATCAGGAAACGGCCAAGGCGAACATGGTCGGCGAGTATAGCTTTACCGCGCTGCCGCCGGGCCGCTACGCGGTCGAAGTGCGCCAACCGGGCTTCGCCATCGCGCGCGCGGAGGTCGCCGTAACGGCCGCCACTCCGGCGCGCGCAGACGTCAATCTCAACCTCGGGCAGATCTCTGAAGCGATGACGATCACCGGCGCCAAGCCCGCCGCGGGCGCCACTCCGCCGGTCGCTCCCGCCGCCGTGATGCCGCAGCAGCGAATTCCGATCGGCGGCAACGTACAGGCAGCGAAACTGCTCAAGCACGTGCGCCCGGAGTATCCGGCCGAGTTGAAGGCGCAGGGCATCACGGGCGTCGTGATGATCCGCGCCATCATCTCCAAGACCGGCGAACCGCTCAGTCCGGAGGTGGTGAACACCGCCGTAAATCCCGGCCTCGCCGCCGCGGCGCTCGATGCCGTCAGGCAGTGGCGCTACCAGCCCACGCTGCTCAACGGCCAACCCGTCGAAGTCGTGACCACAATCGACATCCGCTTCGAGTTGGAGCAGTAGGACAGGCCATCGCCTTTCGTGGCCTGTCCCACTTCCTCGATTTTGCCGACAGGCGACAAACAACGATCGCCTGTCCCACTTCCTCGATTTTGCCGACAGGCGACAAACAACGATCGCCTGTCCCACTGCCTTGACGAAACCGACAGGCGACAAACAACGATCGCCTGTCCCACTGCCTTGACGAAACCGACAGGCGACAAACAACGATCGCCTGTTCCACTGCCTTGATTTTGCCGACAGGCGACAAACAACGATCGCCTGTCCCACTGCCTTGACGAAGGCAACAGGCGACAAACGACGATCGCCTGTCCCACATCCCACTCACACAGCCGGCAGCGCAAACCCCGCGCGATACTTCTTCGTCATCATCGCGCGCGCTTCGGCGTCGCCCGGGAACGTCTGCGCCGCCGCATCCCACTTCACTTTGCGTCCCAGTCGATACGCGATCGTGCCCACATGACAGGCCGAGATCGAGTGATGCCCGATCTCCACATCCGCCGCCGGACGCTGGCGCGAGTGAATGCACGCCAGGAAATTGTCCACGTGCGCTTCCTGGCAGGCGGGGTCGATCTTGAGTCCGGTCTCCCCCATCGCCTGGCAGCGCGGTTTCGCCGCCACCTTCGCGTTGCGGTCGAAGCCCGCCGGCCACGCCACGTTGCCGCCCTTCAGCCACGCCTCCACGCGATCGTAATCGTTGGGGAAGCGCGACGCGTTCTCCGGGATGATCTCCCAACTGCCGCGATCCACGATCAGCGTGCCATCGGTGCCATAGAACGCGATCCCATTGGGGCGACCCTCAATGCGGCGCGAGTTGCCCTGGCGCACGCTATAACGCACGATGAAGCCCGGGTACTCGAAGACCGTCATCAGCGTGTCCGGCGTCTGGCAATTGTCCTTCAAGCAGAAGCGCCCGCCCACCGCCGTCGCGGAAAGCGGCCCGTCCACCTTCATCGCCCACTGAATGATGTCCATGTGGTGCGCGCCCCAATCCGTCATCATGCCGCCCGAGTAATCCCAGAACCAGCGGTAGTGCCAGATGTAGCGGTTGCGATTGTAGGCCACCTTGGGCGCGGCGCCGAGGTACATATCCCAATCGAGCCCCTGCGGCGGCGTGGTGTCGGGCGGATTGCCCGCGCCCTCCGGCGTATCGTTCTCCTCGTTCCAGCACTCGATGCACGTAATCTTCCCGATCGTTCCCGCGTGGATCAACTCCACCACCTTCTGGAAGTGCGTGGCCGAGCGCTGCTGGCTGCCCGTCTGGAAGACGCGATTGTATTTCCGCGCCGCCGCCACCATCTGCTGCCCCTCGTGCAGCGTGTGGCTGAGCGGCTTCTCGCAGAAGACGTCCTTCCCCGCCTGGCAGGCCAGCATCGCGATGGGCGCGTGCCAGTGATCGGGCGTGGAAACGAAGACCGCGTCGATATCCTTGCGGTCCAGCACGCGCCGGAAATCCTGATAGCCCGTGAGCGTGCCGTTGGATGCGGCCACGTACTTATCCACCAGCGGCTGATACACATCCGCCACGGCCAGCACCTTCGCGCCCTTGGTGCGCTGGCAGACTTCCAGTTCATACGCGCCGCGCGTGCCCAGGCCGATCTGCGCAATGCGGAGTTCGTCGCTCGCGCCGAAGGCCTGCCCGAGGAAGGGTGCGGCCACGGCGGCGTTTTTCAGGAAGGATCTACGTTCCATCGGGATGCTCCTATTGCAAAGGCTTGATGTAGATGTTGCGGTATGCCACCGGACCGTGATCGCCCTGCAGCATGATCGGGTTCTCGGCCGCTGGTTTGATTTCCATGTGGCTTAATGTAGGCCCGGGCAGCGTGAAGTTCTCCTGCACCGCGATCCCGTTGAGCATCACGCGCAGCACCTTCGGCTTGGCCATCAGTTTGCCGCCCGCGTCGAACTGCGGCGCCTGAAACCAGATGCGCAGGGACTGCCACTCGCCGGGCGCGCGCGCGGCGTTGCGCGCGGGCGGGGAACCTCCGCCGCCTTCCGGCTGCTCGTAGATTCCGCCGCAATCGCCTACCGCGAGCGGCCCATCGTACCCGAAGCTGTCGAACACCTGCACTTCATACAGGCCATGCAGGAACACGCCGGAGTTGGATCCCTTCGCCAGCAGAAATTCCAGGTAGAGTTCGTAGCTGCCGAACTTCTCGTCGGACACCAGATTCGCCGTCTTGCCCTCTTTGCCATTCACGATGCGGTCGCCCGCGCCGGCCTTGGCATTGAGGTGCTGGGTGAAAAAATGCGCCGCCACGTCACACCGGGAGTAGTGAACCACTCGCTCGCGGCCCCGCCATCCGCGTGCCAGCCGGAGAGATCGCGCCCGTTCAACAGCGCGCGCCACCCAGGCTCGGTGAGGTAGGGCGGGTCGCCGGACTTCTCATCGTGATACAGATCGGGCAGGCTCTGCGAGACAGAGGCCCACGGCGAGCCCGGCGTGGAGTCGATTCGCCGCTTCTCCTCCTCGCTGATCTTGAGGAAGCTGCCGTGCTTGCTGTTCTCCGGCAACTGCATCTTCTCCGTCACCGGACTCCAGTGCAGCAGGTCCGCGGAGTGGATCGCCTCGTAGCGCTTCGGGTCGCGGTAGTGATCGTAGTAGATCAGATATTCGTCGCCCACCTGAATTGCCGATGGGCCTTCGGACCAAGACTCGGTCAGCGCGCCCGTGACGATCTTCCAGGGCCCTTCGAGCGATGGACCTTCTGCGATCTGGATGAACTTGTGCAACGGTTCGGGGCGCTCGTCTTTGAACACGAGGTAGAACTTGCCGCGCGTCTGCAGAATGGTGGCGTCGATCACGACGAAGCCGGGATCGAAAAAGATCGCGGGCTGGGTGAAAGTTTTGAAATCGGCGGTGAGTGAACTGTAGATCCGGTTGCCCTCGTGCCTGCCCGCCACCACGCTGCTCCAGACCACCAGCCACTTCGCTTTCGCCGCGTCCCAGTAGATCTCCGGCGCCCACGTATTAGCGCTGCCCGGCGTTCCGGCCATGAGCGGAATCTCGCGCTGCTCGGACCAGTGAATCAGGTCCGGCGAATGCGCATAGCCGATGGATTGGCCGCGCCAGCCCCATGTCCACACCAGGTGAAACTCGTGGTCGGGTCCGCGCGTGAGGAAGGGATCGCGCATCAGTTCGCCCGCGTGCTCGATCGGGAACCACGGCTTGCTGCGATTGGCCGGCGTCCAGTGATAGCCATCGTTGCTGGTGGCGAAAAAAACGCCCATGTTGGCCGGCTCTTTGAAGTAGGCGAAGAGCATCGGGTCCGCTGCCCATGCCGCGGGCAGCAGCGCCAGCGCAAGCACGGCGATCAGTCTCATTTGCTAAGCGCTCCTTCCGTATTGGCGTCGATCAGGTTCTTGCCCTTCCAGCGCGATTCCGCAGT
>CAIRBY010000546.1 GCA_903876865.1 uncultured Acidobacteriia bacterium | reverse complement strand
CGTTTTGGTGATGCCCAATTGCTCGTGTTCGACGCGGCGGTATTCCGTCAGCGCTTCCTGCACCCCTCCTAAGATGGCTGCGGCCAGAGGATTGGCGGGGCGGGTCTCGTAATAGACGCCGCTCAGGAGTGTGCGGTAGGTGCGGATCAGGCTTTCCAGGGCCTCGTTCACGTCGTCATCCACCACGCCCTCGGTCAGCATGGCGCTGCGGAAGATGGAGGCAGAGAGGAAGGTGAGCAGTTCTTCGTTCTCGCGCAGGAGCTTTTCGGTGACCTGAATGTCGGAGTGCGGCAGTTCCAACTCCCCCGCATCGCGAGGCCGTTCGTGGCGGCGCGCCTCGTGCAAGTACTCGCAATCCAGGGGACAGGTGACCGTGATTTCGCGTTCCTCGCCGCAGCACGGCGAACAGATTTCTCCGTGAACGCCGGGGCAAATCCGGCGCGGACGCCGATTCTCACAAATTGCGCACGCCATTTCCTTAGTATAGAAGGAGGATGATGCGCACGAACCTATTCTTCAAAGTCGAAGTAGAGCACGAAAGGGATGAGCAGCCCGAACGCCTGGGACGCGAAATCTGCCGGCAAATTCAGAAGTTCTACGGTGTGCGGGAGGCGGAACTGACGAACTTTACGAAGTCGGAGGAGTAGCCACGGCAGGCGCGGCAGTCGGAGGCATAGCCGCGGGACCGAGCATGGCCTCATAGGTGCGGCGGAAGAAGGCATCGGTCATACCCGCCAGGTAATCGCAGACCACGCGATGGGCCGGTTCCGCCGCTGCCTGCTGCGCATAACCGGCGGGCAGGCGATCGGGGCTTTTGACGAAGAAGCGGAAGAGTTCGGAGATGCGCGTCATGGCCTGGCGGCGATCCGCCCCCAGGGCGGGCGACGCGTAGACCCGAGTGTAGAGAAAACGCTTCAGCACCATGCTGGTGGCTGCCGCCTCGGGCGTGAAGGCGACCAGTCGGCGCGGGCAGGCGCGCACGTCTTCGAAATTGGCGGCGCCGGAGGCTTCTGCGGCGCGGACCGTGCCTTCGATCAGGCCGGAAACCAGCGCGTCGATCAGTTGGCGCAAGCCCTCGTAGAACTGTTCCCGGTCGCTGGCGCCGGGGAATTGCGTCTCCACCGCCTCATGGATCTCGGCATACTGCGGCACGGCGCCGGCGATGTCCTGAGCCGTGATCAGTCCGGCGGACCAGGCGTCGTCGAGGTCGGCGGTGTTGTAGGCGATCTCGTCGGCCAGATCGATCAGTTGGCCTTCGAGAACGGGCCGCAGGCCGGGAAGGAACGCGTCCAACTGAGGTTGCTCGCCCGGGCCGAAATCGTGGGAATGTTTTACCATGCCTTCGCGGACCTCGAAGCTCAGATTCAACCCCGGGAAGCGCGCGTAACGCTGCTCGAAGCTCTCGATGATGCGCAGGGCGTGCAGGTTGTGGTCGAAATGATCGCCGAATCGCTGCATCTCGGCGTTGAGGGCCTCTTCGCCTGCGTGGGCGAACGGCGGGTGCCCGATATCGTGCCCCAGTGCGAGCGCTTCGGTCAGATCTTCATCCAGTTGCAGTACACTCGCGAGCGTGCGGGCGATCTGGGCCACTTCGATCGTGTGGGTGAGGCGGTTGCGGAAATGATCGGAGAGCCCGGGTGTGAAGACCTGGGTCTTGGCTTCCAGGCGCCGGAAGGCGCGCGAGTGGACGATGCGGTCGCGATCGCGCTGGAACGCGTTGCGGTAAGGATGCTCGGGTTCGGGGTAACGGCGTCCCCGGCTGCGCTCCACCGGAAATCGTAGCCGCGCCAGCATGGAAAAAGGAGAGCCTCTTACTGGGGAGGCAACTCGCCCAGAACGGTGAGTGCGATCTGGCCGACCGGGCCGGGGCGGTTACGCAAATTCTCCAGCAACTTCCTCGCTTCGGCTGGCTTGGTGTTGCTCAGGAAGCGGGCCAGCGAGATCGTGGCCTGATCCGCCGAGACAAAAACGGTCGGGTCCGCGATCAGTTCGCGCAGGTGCTTTTCGCCTTGCGCGGCGCGGCCATCGGAGAATTCAATCTGCGCCAGAGAGAGCTTGGCCAGGGAGACATAATTCGCGTCGCCCTTTTGAACCACCTGCTGGAACAACTTCTCCGCGTCGGCGAGCTTGCCTTGATCGGCCTTGATCGCCCCGAGGTAATACTCCGCGACTTCGCCTTCGGCGGAACCCGAGTACTTCGTCTGTAGATCGACGAAGGCCTTGGTGGCTTCCTGGTCTTTGGCTTCCTGGTTGGGGAACGCCAATCCACCGTTTCCGGATTGCCCGACCGGTGCTTCCTGAACGCGGATGGCCGCCGCCAGCGCCTGTTCCCGGATGCCCGACTCGTGGCGGGAATAGACCGTGTAGCCAACGATCAATGCTGCGACGCCGAGGACGATGCCGCCGTATTTGACGATCTCACCTTTGTGGTGCTCAAAGAAGGTGATGCTGTGCTCGACTTCGACGGCGAACTGGTCGGTTTTGAGTTCTTTGCGGGTGATTCTGGACACGAAAACCTCAGAGTAGTAATTAAACCTCTATATTAGCACGAGTTGAGTGCAAGGCGCGTGGCGTATACTCACTTCAAGTTGACTTCGATGGCGGTTTTCCCGGCACGGACACTACAAGCGGTGCAACGTCTGGCATGCCTGTTTCTGTTTCTGGCGGGCTCGGGTTGCGCGCCCCGTCCGGCCCCGCATCCACTGGCCATTGCCGCCGCGGCGGACCTGAGTTTCGCGATGGAAGAGCTTTCGCGGCAGTTCGCCGGTATCGCCCCCGGCACCAGACTCGAGGTCGCTTACGGCTCCTCGGGGACATTTTTCGCGCAGCTTCAGAACGGCGCACCCTTCGATCTCTTCCTTTCCGCGGACCTGGCCTACCCTCGCCAACTGGCCGCGAAGGGGATCGGGGCAGGGAATTCGCTCTTCACTTACGGTGCCGGGCGGTTGGTGGTCTGGGTACCTGCCACCTCCCCCCTTGACCCGGCGGCGGCACTCAACAATCGCTCCTGGAAACATCTGGCGATCGCCAATCCCCAGCACGCGCCCTACGGACGCGCCGCCGAAGCCGCCCTGCGCGGCATGGGCCTCTACGACCAGGTCTCGCCGAAACTGGTGTTGGGCGAAAACGTGGCGCAGGCGCTGCAATTTGTCGAAAGCGGTGCGGCCGACGTGGGAATCGTCGCCCTCTCCCTGGCGCTCGCGCCTGCCACCCGGGCGCTGGGCCGCTACTGGGAACTGCCGCTCGATTCCTACCCGCCGATGGAGCAGGGTGGTATGATCATCCGCGACACGGCGGAGGCGCGGGCCTTTCGGGCGTTCTTGCTTTCTCCGGCGGGCCGCCGCATTCTGAAACAATACGGCTTCTACTCACCGGGTGAGTGAATACTTATGGACTGGCAGGCGATCTGGCTCAGCGTCCGGTTGGCGGCGGCGACCACGGCGATTCTCCTCGTGGTGGGCCTGCCCATTGCCTACTGGCTGGCCTTCTCGCCACGCCGCTGGAAGTTCCTGGTGGAGGCGGTGGTCTCGCTTCCCCTGGTGCTGCCTCCCACCGTGCTGGGCCTCTATGTACTGCTGGCCATGGGGCCGCGCAGTCCGCTGGGCGCGCTCTACGCAAGGCTGACCGGCGGGATGCTGCCGTTCTCTTTTCAGGGTCTGCTGGTGGCGAGCGTCTTGTACAGTCTGCCGTTCACCGTGCAACCGGTGACGGCGGCGTTCGGGGCGGTGGACCGGCGCCTGGTGGAGGCCTCCTGGTGCCTGGGCGTATCGCGCGCCGCCACCTTCCGGCGCGTGATCGTGCCGCTGGCGCTGCCCGGTATCGCCACGGGCGCAATTCTCAGCTTCGCGCACACGCTGGGCGAATTCGGTGTGGTCCTGATGGTGGGCGGGAACATCGCGGGTGTCACACGCACGGTATCGATTTCCATCTATGACCAGGTGCAGGCCCTAAATTACGCCTCCGCCTGGGTAACGTCGCTGTTCCTGCTCGGCGTTTCCTTCGTGGTCCTGGCCTTGACCTACGCGCTGCAGCGGCGGATCTGGACGGTATGGCCGGCGAACTGATCTGCCATTGCCGCAAGCGCATGTCGAGCGGCTTCGAGATCGATGCCAGACTGCGCATCGCGCTGGACGACGCTCCGGTCACGGTGCTCTTCGGCCCCTCCGGGTCCGGCAAGACCACGTTGCTGCGCTTTCTGGCCGGCTTGGACCGCGCGGCGGCGGGCGAAATCCGGTTTCGGGAGCAGCTGTGGTTCGATGCGGGGCGCGGCGTGAACTGGCCTCCGCAGCAGCGTCGCGCCGGCTACCTGTTTCAGGAGTACGCGTTGTTCCCGCATCTGACTGTGGAAGAGAACGTGGAGTTCGCAGCCACGCGAGAGGTCGCGCAGAAACTGCTCGACGATTTCGGCTTGCGGCCGATGGCGCAGAGCAAGCCGCGCGCGATTTCCGGCGGGCAGCAGCAGCGCGTGGCTCTGGCCCGCGCTCTCGCCGCCCAACCCGCACTGCTCCTGCTGGATGAACCACTCTCCGCCCTGGATGCTGGTACGCGCACCCGTATGAGCTACGAACTGCGACGGCTATTGCTGGCTAGCGGTGTCCCCAGCATCGTGGTCACGCACGACCGGCGGGAGGCAATCGCACTGGGGGATTGGATGGCGGTGATGGTGGAGGGCGCGATCCGCCAGATCGGTCCCGTGCGCGAGGTGTTCCGCCGCCCGGCCGATCTGCAGGTCGCCGAATCGGTGGGCGTGGAGAATCTGCTGCCTGCGGAGGTGCTTTCGCGCGAGCACGGGCTGGCCACTCTGCAAGTGGGCGGGGCGCGCATCCAATGCGTGGATTCGGGCGAGGCGGGGCCGGTGTTTGCCTGCATCCGCGCCGAAGAAGTGGCGGTGACGCGCGATGCGGCGCAAGTCTCGAGCGCCCGCAATCGCATGGAGGGCAGCGTGCGCGCCGTGATCCTGGAGGGCGCGCTGGCGCGGGTGGAACTGGATTGCGGCGTGCCGCTGGTGGCGGTGATCACGGCCCAATCCGCCGCCGATCTGGATCTGCGCGAAGGCGAGCGGGTAGCGGCGGTCATCAAGGCCACGTCGGTTCACCTGGTGACGCACCCGCTCTTACAATAGAATCGGATGGCGAAGAAAGACCCCACCGTGAAGACCAACGCCGCGCGCATTCTGGATGCCGCGGACGTGCACTATGAATTGCGCGAATATGTCGTGGACGAGGATGACCTGAGCGCGCCGCGGGTGGCCGAAAAAATCGGGATGCCGCCGGAGCAGGTTTTCAAAACCCTGGTAGCGCGCGGAGACCGCACCGGCGTGCTGATGGCCTGCATCCCGGGGAATGCCGAACTCGATCTCAAGGCGATCGCGGCGGCCAGCGGGAACAAAAAAGTGGATCTGGTGGCGGTCAAGGAAGTGCTTGGGCTCACCGGCTACATTCGCGGTGGAGTCTCGCCAGTGGGCACGCGCAAACCGTACCCGTTCTACCTCGATGAGACCGCGATCTTGTGGGACGTGATTTCGGTGAGCGCCGGCGTGCGCGGCTGCCAGATGCTTGTAGACCCTGCTGACTTGACGCGGATCACCGGCGCGCAGCACTGCGCGATTGCCAAATAGCGGCTCGCGAGGCTAGCCAAAATTTCCGCAACAGCTCACTTCTCTTCGCGGTAACACGAACAATTCACTGG
>CAIRBY010000545.1 GCA_903876865.1 uncultured Acidobacteriia bacterium | reverse complement strand
GTTGAGTATTCGTACCAGCTCCGCTGCCTGCTCTGCTTTGCTCTTTCGCTCTCCCCAGGGTTTGAGCTTGATGAAGAAGAAGCCGGAGTAAGTGTTCTGGACGCCGCTGAGGAAGTTCACACCCGCGACATCGCTGTACGTTTCCACGCCGGGGACATCCTTCACGATCTTCTCGATCTGGCTCACGACGGCGTCTGTCCGCTGCAGGGAAGCGGCGTTGGGCAATTGCACGGAGAGCAGCACATAGCCCTGGTCTTCCTCGGGCAGGAATCCGGTGGGTAGCCTGGTGCCGAACCAGGCCGAGAGCGCCGCGCATCCGGCCAGCACAAACAGCGCGATCGCCGACTTCCGGATCAGCGCCGCGCAGGCCGAGAGATACCCGTTGCGCCCACGCTCGAAGAGCCGGTTGAACGCTCTGAAGAAGGCGCCCAACGGTCCGCGGTGCGGCCGCGCGGGACGAAGCAGCAGAGCTGAAAGCGCGGGGCTGAGACTGAGTGCATTGAAGGCGGAAATGACCACGGAGATGGCGATGGTGACCGCGAACTGCTGGTAGAGACGGCCGGTGATGCCGGGGACGAAGACGGTGGGCACGAAGACCGCGGCCAGGATGATGGCGATTCCAATGACGGGGCCGGAGACCTCCTGCATGGCTTTGCGGGCGGCATCCTTGGGCGTGAGTCCCTCTTCGATGTGATGCTGGGTGGCCTCCACCACGACGATGGCGTCATCCACCACCAGGCCGATGGCCAGCACCAGGCCGAACAGCGAAAGCGTATTGACCGAGAAGCCGAAGAGCGGGAAGAGCATGAACGTTCCGATCAGCGAGACCGGCACGGCGAGTAGCGGAATGAGGGTCGCGCGCCAATCCTGGAGGAATACATAGACGACGATTGCGACCAGCAGCAGGGCCTCGAACAGGGTGATGACGATCTCCGAAATGCCTTCCGTGACGGGTAGAGTGGTGTCGAGCGAAACCGTATAATCCACATCTTCGGGGAAGCGTTCTTTCAGGCGCGCGAGCGCCTGGCGGACGGCTGCGGCCGCATCCAGCGCGTTGGAGCCGGGTAACTGGTAGAGCGGTATGATGGCGGCGGGATGGCCGTTGACGCGGCCCCGGACGTTGTAGTTTTCGGCGCCGAGTTCGACGCGCGCGATATCGCGCAGACGGAGCACGGACCCATCGCGATTGGCGCGAATCACAATATCGCCGAACTCCTCCGGCGTGACCAGGCGGCCCTGGGCGCGGACGGAATAGGTGAACTCCTGCCCCGCCGGCACCGGTTCGCTGCCCACCTGTCCGGTGGGATTCACGCTGTTCTGCTGGCGGAGCGCGCTGACGATTTCCGGGACGGTGACCTGAAGCTTGGCAAGTTGATCCGGCTTGACCCAGATCTGCATCGCATAGCGGCCGCCATAGATCAGAACGTCGCCGATTCCCGGTGTGCGCGCGAGTTCGTCCACCATGTTGATGTAGGCGTAGTTCGCAAGAAAATTCCGGTCGCGGGTTCCCTTGGGTGAATACAAGGCGATCATGTAGATGGGCGAACTCATGGCCTTGCGGATGATGACGCCGTAGTTGTTGACGTCCGCGGGCAATTGCGTGGCGGCGAGCGACTCGCGCATCTGGGTAAGGATCAGATCGATATTCGGCTGGGTCTTGACGTCGAAGTTGACGCGCAGCGACATGTTGCCGTTATTCGCGTTGGTGGAGAACATGTACTGCATGTTGTCTACACCGCTCATCTGCTGTTCGATCGGGGCGGCCATGGACTGCTCGACGGTCTGCGCGTCGGCGCCAAGATAGGTTGCGCCAATGGTCACTTCGGGCGGGACGATCTCCGGGTATTGGGCCACCGGCAGCGTGATCATCGAGATGCCGCCGATGATGACGGTCAGGATCGCGATCACGATGGCCACGATGGGCCTCTCGATGAAGAATTTAGACATGGCGGTTAGTGCGCCTCCGCCGGTGAATCCACCATCCGGGGAGTCACGGTCATGCCGCCGCGGATCTTCTGCAGGCCTTCCACGACGATCTTCTCGCCCTGGTTCAAGCCCTGTTCCACAATCCGCAGCGAGCCGATGGTCTCGCCCAGTTTCACGGGGCGGATCTCCACCTGGTTGTTGGCGCCGATCACCGCCACCTGGGAGGTGCCCTGCAATTCGGTGATGGCGCGCTGTGGCAC
>CAIRBY010000544.1 GCA_903876865.1 uncultured Acidobacteriia bacterium | reverse complement strand
CGTACTCGCCGCCTTCCGGCTCATCACCGGGATGCGTGTATTTCGCCAGCGATTCACCCGGCAGCACGAAGAAATCGTCCTGCTCCGGGTCGAACACCACGCGCGACTGCGTCACATCGATCGCTGCGCTCTCGCTCACCGCTTCCACGGCAGGCGCTTCGAAGCTGGTTTCGCCTTCGGCGCGCGGCGAATAGTATTTCGAATCCGGCAGGCCGCCGGCATTGGCGCCGCCTCCGCGCTGTCCGCGTCCGCGCCGCGAACGCCGTCCGCGCCGGTCGCGATCTCCAGCGCTTTCGCCGCCGCGATTGCCGCCCCGATCTCCGCCGCGATCTCCACCACGGTCACCGCCGCGTCCGCCACGGCGCTCCGCCATACCCGGCGGAACCTGCATGGCGCTGGCCGGGGGTGAGAGCAAGGTCGCCACATCCACCGGAACCGCCACGGAGGTATCCAGCAAAGCCGCCGGAATCGCTTCCGCGGAAGGCTCTTCGCCCCCCGCTGCGGCCACCGGAGTCCGGTCCAGCTTCAGGACCTTCTCCTCTACCGAGGTGACGATCTTGTCATACTCTTCGTTGTCTTCGAAGAAGTCCGACACATAGAGAAATGCGTCGCGGCCGAGCCCGATATCGACAAATGCCGATTGCATGCCCGGCAGCACGCGCGTCACTCTGCCTTTATGAATGGAACCCGCTAAGGAATACTCGTTTTCGCGCTGATGGAAGATCTCTACTACCTGATCGTCTTCCAGTATCGCCACACGGGTCTCGTGGCGATTCGCCGAAATCACTAATTCTTTCGACATCGACTGCCTCCCCGGGGCACGGAGAGATCCTACAAGGAATGGATAGCGTGGGAGTCGAGTTTCGCCGGTGTGGCGGCGAACCGAATCGAACCGAATCGAACCGACTTCGAAACTCACGCTGGCCCAGGCAGTGGAGTTGACTCATACACCGCCGGGCCGGGAACCACTCCTCTTCCCCGGAAGCTCACTTCCGGAGGGTCTCTACAGGCTCCCGAATAATCTTTGAATCTCTGCTAATTCACAAACCTTCTGAGGCGGACGTTGTTCACCAACCCCAGAGCTAGAAAAAATGTCCAGACGCTGGAACCGCCAAAACTCATAAACGGCAGCGGGATACCGGTCACAGGCATCAATCCCGCCACCATCCCCACATTCACCAGAATGTGGAACAGCAACAAGGCTGCCACTCCCATACACAAGTACATTCCTACCCGGTCCGGTGCCGTCTGCGCATTTTGTACGATGCGCATCACCAGCACAAAAAACAGCGATAAGAGCACCGTCACCCCAACGAACCCATGCTCCTCGGCGAAGGCCGAAAAGATGAAGTCCTTATGAGGCACCGGCAAAAACCGTAACTGAGTCTGCGTGCCCTTGGTTACGCCCTTACCGAACATCCCACCCGAGCCAACCGCGATCTGCGATTGGATCAACTGATACCCTTTACCCTGCGGATCGCGCTCGGGGTCCATAAAACTCACGATCCGCCCCTTTTGATAATCGTTCAAAAACTGCCAACTGATGGGAAGCCCCACGACCGTCACGATCGCGATCACCGCCACATACTTCCACCGCAGCCCCGCCAGGAATGCGCAAGCGATCAGGACTGCCAGGTACGTCAGTGCAGTCCCCAAATCCGGCTGTTTCATCACCAGCGCGGTCGGAACCAGCACCAATCCTGCTAATTTCAGCATCTCCCGAATTTCCAACTCATCGGTTCTTAATTCGGTGAGATAGCGAGCTACCAACAATATTATCACCAGCTTGACGAATTCCGATACCTGCAAGTGAACCCCGAAGCCCACCGGAATCCAGCGCTTGGAGCCATACGCCTTCTCCCCGATCACGTACGTCACCAGCAAGGCGGACACACTCCCGATGTAAAGCCCCGGCACCCAGTGCAGCATGGCGTGGTAATCGATCATCGTCATCAGCCACATGAAAAACAGCCCGCCCACCACATACAGGATCTGTTTCCACCACGCCGACGTGTAATCCGTATCGCGCGTCGCGCTATAGATCTGCAGCACGCCGACGCCGCAGATGAGCAGCACAATCAGCAGCACCGTCCAATCGATATCGCGCGGTGAAAGGTATTTTGCCATCGCTCCCTAACGCACTTCCGTTCCCAGAATCGCCCCGGTGAGGATCATCGAACCCATCTCGAATTCCTTCGCCGCCGGCTTCACCGCTACCGGCGTCAACCCCAACCCAAGCGCCGCCGCTACCTTATTCCCCGTCTGCTGCACCTGCGTCATGCGGACCTTCTTGTCGAAGTACGCCTTCAACACATCCCGCACAATCGCCGCCGCGAACTGCCCGTGAACGCCGTGCTCCCACAACGCCACCACCACGATCTCCGGATTCTCGCGCGGCGCAAAGCCCACGAACCACGCGTTGTCCCGCGTATCCTTCAGCGACCCCGCCGCCTTGACGAACTCATTGGAAACCACCTGCGCGGACCCGGTCTTGCCGCACACCTGGATATTCGGCAACTGCGCGCGAATCCCCGTGCCGCCTTCATTCACCACGCCGAACATTCCATCGATCACGGTCTTGACGTGCTCCTGATTGAGCGCCCACTCCGACACTTTGACCTTCGAAGTATCCGTCTTCACCATGTGCGGCTGATACCACTTGCCGCCCACCGCCATGCCGCCAATCGCGCGCGCCAACTGCAGCGGCGAGACCGTGACCGCGCCCTGCCCGATCGCGACCGAAGGCGTTTCCCCCGCGTACCACTTCGTGCGCTGCGTGCGCAGCTTCCACTTCTCCGAAGGCATCAGGCCCTTCGTCTCATTCGGCAGGTCGATATTGGTGAGTTGTCCGAAGCCGACCGTGTCGCCGTAGAACGCGAGATTGTCGATCCCCAACTTGGCGCCCAGGGTGTAGAAGTAGACGTCGCAGGAGTGGGCGATGCCATTGTGCATGGCGATCGTGCCGTGTCCCCGCTTCTCCCAGCAGTGCTGGTACTTCCCATACAACGCCACGCCGCCGGAACAGTGCACGCTCCACTTCTCATCCACCGTGCCCGTCTCCAGACCCGCCAGCGCCACAATCGGCTTGAAGGTGGAACCGGGCGCGAGCTGCGCCTGAATCGCCTTGTTCAACATCGGGCTATCGGGATTGTCGCGGATCTCTTTCCAGTCCTTCGTCTTGATGTGCACCGCGAATTTGTTGGGATCGAAGGTCGGGCGGCTCACCATCGCCAGCACTTCCCCGCTGTGGGGATCGAGCGCCACGACCGCCCCGTTCTTATCCGCCATGGCCAGTTCCGCCACAATCTGCAAATCCAGATCCACCGTCAATTGCAGATCGTGCCCCGCAATCGCCGGCTTGGTGCCGATGGTCTGCCGCACCGTGCCGCGATTGTCCACCACCACCTGCCGCTGCCCGTCCACGCCCATCAGCGAATCGTTGTACTGCTTCTCGATCCCGAACTTGCCGACCACGTCGCCCTGATTGTATTTGCCGAACTCCGGCAGATCCAATTCCGGCTCGCTGATTTCCCCCGTATACCCGATCACGTGCGAGAGCAAGCCGTTCTGCGGATACAAGCGCCGCTGCGCCTGAATCAGCACCAGTTCCGGGAAGAAATCCTGATGCGAATTCACGAAGGCGAGATCGGCAGGCGTCAGCTCGTCCTTGATCACGATCGGAACGTACTTGGGCTGCTTGCGCATGCGATTGACGCGCGCGCGCAGATCGTTGTCATCCAGGTCCAACCCCTGCGCAATCGGCCGCAGGTGCTCGTCGCGCACACTCTCCCGAGCCAGCAGCAGTTGGAATGAGCTGTGATTATCGACGATGACCCGCCCGTCGCGATCGAGGATGCGTCCGCGCGGTCCCGGAATCGGCACGCTCTTGATGCGGTTCTGCTCGGCGCGTTCGCCGTAGAACTCCGGATTCTGCACCTGCAGGCGCCAGAAACCGGACATGAGGAACAGGAAGATAACGACCGTGCTGTATTGAAAAACCGCGATCTTCCCTGCCGCAAACCGTGTATCGTCGCGCAGCGGAGGTTTGTCGGATAGCCGCGGTTCGAGATTTGGGTCGTTGGAAGGCAGGGTCACACTTCAGCGAGCGGGGCGCTCATCTATTATTCTATCGGATTTGTACTGCGCGCGTTTACGGTTCCCGTGAATCATCACTGGAGCGCGGCAGATACCCAGAGATCCACCTGGCCCGTCCAGTTCGTCGTAGCGCAGGCATTCCTGCCTGCTGCGCCGAGATTCGTCCCGGCGGCCTTTCCCTCACCGGCAGAAAACGCAATCTCGACACGAATGTCGAGACGGCAGGCAAACATGCCTGCGCCACGAGTTGCCTCGAGTCTCCGCGGGCTGCGATGGAACGACTGCCCGGTAATCCAGCTCACCACTGTCAAAACCGGCTCCGGCTTTGCTTACCCGTGTCGATCCGTGTTCATCAGTGGCCAATCATTCTTCTACGCCGGCTCTTTCAATTTATCCAGCAGGTGGAACAGCGCCACGCCCACCACCGCATTCAGCAGTCCGGACATGAGCGTGCCCTGCCAGTCGAAGCGCAGCACCAGCCCCAGCAGCGCCCGCGACATCACCCAGTAGAAGAACTGGTGGAAGACGAAAAAGAAGAAGCCGAGCAGGAAGCGGATGAAGCTGTGCTCCACATCCAGCCGCACGCCCACGCTGGCCGCAAAGTACCCCACCAGCGTATTGGTGATGCCGTACATTCCCAGCGGCTTGTTGGTCAGCGAATCCTGCGCCAACCCGACCAGCGCGCCGATCATGAGGCCGCTGATCTGGTTGCGCCGCATGATGGCGAAATAGACCACCACCAGCAGCGGCATCTCGAGGAATTTCAGAAACTGAAAGAAGATCGGGACGTAGACCTGAAACAGGATCGCCGCCAGCGGAGCCACGAAAAACGCCCACGGGCGAAAGCGCGATACCTGTCCCTCGCGCTGGCTGCTGAGCAGCATGCGCTCCCCGGTATAGCTCATCAGCGCGCCTGCCCCCCGCGAGCCTGATTCACGCGACGGGTCGCATCGTCACCGCCGCGTCCGGGCGCGACTGGTGGGGTCGCGGGCGGTGCCGCGGGCGGTGTCACGGGCGGCGCCGCGGGCGGCGCCACGGGTGTCGCCCCGGGCGGCGCAGGAACGCTTCCCCGCCCCGGGCTGGCCTGGGACGGTGCACCGGAAGGCGGTTTGACGATTGTGGGCGCGCCAGTCGCGGGCTTAGTCCCTGGTAGCGGAGCCGCATTCGGTGCCGCGCCACTGGCCGGCGCCGCATTCGCCGGCGCACTCGTTGCAGGCGCCGTTGCGGGAGCGCGTCCCGCCCCCTGAGGCGAGGGCAGCCGCGTGAAATCCGGCGCCTTGGCACCCGGCGGATTATCACCGTAGGTGTGCTTCTGTTCGTTCCCCAGGCTCTGGTACTGCTGGCGCAGGCGGTCGGCTTCGGTCCCGCCCGGGCTCGGCGCCGCTTCCACCGGCTTCGCATCCCCGCCGGGAGGCGGCGGCGCAATGTAGACGGGCTGCAGCCCCACCGCCTTTTCCGGAATCACTTCGTGCACGCCTTCCACCAGAATCAGCACGTCTTCCAGCAGGCCGCGCTGCAGGCCGCTCGGCTCCAACAGGATCTCCTGAAACGGCTGCGCGGACCGCACGATCTTGACCTGTCCCACGCGAAAGCCGCGCGGGAAGATGCGGTCGTCGCCGCTGGTGTAGAGCCACTCCCCCGGCTCCACTTTTTCTTCCAGCGGAACGTAATCCACTTTGCATTGCGGTCCGCCCAGACCGCGCAGCGTGCCGCGCACGCCGCCGCTCTGCGTCACCACTCCCGCGGCGAAATCCGTATCGGTGATCAGCAACACCTGGCTGGCCGTGGGATATGCCGCCGTGACCTTACCCACAATGCCGTCCGGCGTCACCACCGCCATGCCGCGCTGCACGCCGGAGACGGTGCCGCGATCCACGAAGACCACATGCGAATTCGAACCCGCTCCCATTTGAATGATGGTCGCGGCCAGCGTTTTGGATGCCGTGTGCGCCTGAAACACCTGCAGCGCCTTGGCGCGCTCCGCCGTGTTCAGTTCATTCTTGAGGAACACGTTTTCCATCTTGTAACGGTCGAGTTCCGCGCGCAGCCGCTTATTCTCTTCGTTGGTGTCGTGGAGCAGAATGTAGTTGTGCAGGAAGCCGCTGCTGCCCCCGCGCATGCCTTCGATGAGCCGCGCCACCGGCGTCACCGCGGTCACCGTCCACACGCGGATGAAGCGCACGTCCTGCTCGTTTTTCGCCGAGACCGCGAGCAGCACGAGTTGCGCCATGATCACCAGCAGCAGCACGGTGATGTTGCGGTAGCGGTTGAGCAACGATTCCACAGTTGCCTTCTTCGGGTTAGTCTATCGAAATCTTCCGCAGCAAGCGGAAATCGCTGAGCATGCGCCCGGTACCGAGCACCACCGAAGCCAGAGGATCGTCGGCGATCGAAACCGGCAGTCCCGTCTCTTCGCGGATACGCTTATCCAGATTCTTGAGCAGTGCGCCGCCACCCGTGAGCACGATGCCGCGATCGCTGATATCGGCGCTCAACTCCGGCGGCGTGCGCTCCAGCGCCACGCGAATCGCATTGATGATGGTGGCTACGCATTCGCCGAGGGCTTCGCGGATCTCCGTGTCGTCAATCGTAATCGTCCGCGGCACGCCTTCGATCAGATTGCGGCCCTTGATTTCCATGTGCAGCGGCTTGTCCAGCGGGAACGCCGAACCCACTTCCATCTTGATCGCTTCCGCCGTGCGCTCGCCGATCAGCAGGTTGTACTTCCGCTTCATGAACTGCATGACGGCGTCGTCCATCTCATTGCCCGCTACGCGGACGCTGCGCGAGTAGACGATGCCGGAAAGCGAAATCACCGCCACGTCGGTAGTGCCGCCGCCGATATCCACCACCATGTTGCCGCTCGGTTCCGTGATCGGCAGTCCCGCGCCGATTGCCGCCACCATCGCCTGCTCCACCAGGTGAACTTCGCTCGCCTTGGCGCGATACGCTGAGTCCATGACCGCGCGCTTTTCCACCTGCGTGATTTCGCTCGGCACGCCGATGACGATGCGCGGATGCACCAGCATCTTCCGGCCGTGCGCCTTCTGAATAAAGTAATTCAGCATGCGCTCGGTGACTTTGAAATCGGCGATGACGCCGTCTTTCATGGGTTTGATCGCGACAATATTGCCGGGCGTGCGCCCCAGCATTTCTTTCGCTTCTTTTCCTACGGCTTCCACTTCACCGTTGTTCTTGTTGATGGCGACGATGGAAGGTTCATTGACTACAATGCCCTTCCCTTTGGCAAAGACCAGCGTATTGGCCGTACCCAGGTCAATCGCGAGGTCCGAGGAAAATAAACTGAATAAAGAGCGTAAGTTCATTGAAATAAAGGTGATTCACTTCGGAACGGACGTGCCCGGGAGCGCGGGTCAGGTCCACTTGAATGGTAACACAATGAGCCCTTGGAGCCCGAATTGACGTAACCGCACAATCGCAAGCCAGCCCAGTGGAGACTTGGAACCTCTTTGCCGCCTCGCCGCGTGGCCGGAATTACCAAGCCAGAATCGCGGCGATGGCCACACTTACCACCACTATACCGGCGGTTCCGATCAGGAACCCGTTGAAGTGATGGCGGTATTGCTTGGGAATCACGAGATGCTCCGTGCCCGGGAGGATCACCCAACGCGGCTCGATCCAGCACACAATCAGCCAATCGAGAACGATCAGATCCACCAGATTGAAGATGCACAGAACGCCGAACGCGTAAATAAAGTGTTCTCCGAATGAATGGCCCCTCGACGTCGCGGTTCTCCAGAAGAGCGCCGAAGCCAAAGGCAGCCCGATCAGCAGTCCAGAAATACCCGCGATCCGGCGCTCCTTGCCCGACCTGGGTGGGACGACCGCTTGGACTTCCTTTGGATAATGCCGTAAGAACATGCGGGGGTTGCACCGCAGCAACACCAGCAAGTACGACGCCGCCACGAAGGCAAACACGATCCCGTCCCGCACCATGCGCGTCGTATCGAACATGGAACCAGCCTTTCTTAACCCGCCGCGCCTTCTCCCTCGTCCGCCGAGAAGTACGCGCAGTCCGGATGGTGGAAGACGATTGCGCTCACGCTCGCCTCCGGTTCCATCATCATCCCTTCCGTCAAATGCACGCCAATCTCTTCCGGGCGCAGCAACTGGAACAGCCCCACCTGACTCTCCATGTTCGGGCACGCCGGATAGCCGAAGCTATAGCGCTTGCCGTGATACTTGCTGGTGAAGCGGTCGTGCATGGTCGTCGTCGGTGAATCGGGGAAGCCCCAGTCTTCGCGGATGCGGCGGTGCAGCCACTCGGCCGTACCTTCCGCCGTCTCCGTGGCCAGCGCCTGAATCCCGATCGATTTGAAGAACTCGCCGTCCTTCTTCCACGCCTCGGCGCGCTCGTTGACGCCCTGCCCTGCGGTCACCACGAAGAGCGCGAGATGATCGCGCCGGCCCTCTTCCGCCGCCAGCACGTAGTCGCTCAGGCACAGCCCATCTTCGCGGCGTTGCCGCCCGAACTGGAACGTATGCAGCGGGGACGCGCCGCCCTTCTCGAAGAGATGAATCGCGTTGCCCTCGCGCTCGGCTTCGAAGAACTGCCAGACCGTTTTCACTTTCAGGAATCCGGCCGCTTCGTGCTTCAGCTCTTCCATGCGGTGGAAGAGTTCCTGCGCCTTGGGTTCGTGCGCCGCCAGATCTTTTTCGAAGTTGCCCTTGTAGCCCAGGTTCTTGCCATAGAGCATGAACGGGTTGATGTAGCTCCACACCTCGGAGAGGTGCGGCACATCGCGCACGCGGCGGTCCAGATAAGGCGCGGGCGGCACGGGGATATCCGTGCGCACCTTGCTGCTGCGGCGCGTACCCATCGGCGCCAGCGGTTCCGGCGCCTCTTCCACCGCGGCCGCGGCTGCGGTGAAGGTGTGGCTCGCGAGCGTCGCGGCGCGCTCCGCCGGATCCATCAGGCGGTTCATCAGGCTCAGCCCGGTCATTGCGTCCTTCGCATAGCAGACCGCTTCGCCATAGGCGGGCGCGATCTTGGTGCGCGTGAACTTCTCAGAGAGCGCGGCGCCGCCCACCAGCATGGGCGCGAGAATTCCGGCGGCCTTCAGATCGGTCGCGGTGATCACCATCTGCTGCGTGCTCTTGACCAGCAGTCCGGAGAGTCCGATGACGTCCGGCTTGTGCTCGCGGCAGGCCTGAATCAGCACGTCCGGCGGCACCTTGATTCCCAGGTTCACCACTTCGTAGCCGTTGTTGGCGAGGATGATCTCGACCAGGTTCTTGCCGATATCGTGGACGTCGCCCTTCACGGTGGCGAGCACCACTTTGCCGCGCGCCGCCGTGTCCGCCTTCTCCATGAACTGTTCCAGGTGGTTCACAGCGGATTTCATGGCTTCGGCCGATTGCAGCACCTCCGCCACGATCAATTCGTTGTTGTTGAAGAGGCGGCCCACTTCGCTCATGCCGCCCATCAGCGGACCATTGATGATCTCTAGCGGCGTGGCGCCCTCGGCGCGCTTGCGCTCGAGATCGGCCACCAGGCCATCCTTGGTGCCTTCGATGATGTAGTTGGCGAGGCGCTGATCGAGCGGCAGATCCTCCGCCCGCTGCTTCACGCGCGCGCCCGTCTTGCGGAAGTACTCGGCAATCGCGGCGATGTGAAACTGGTTGATCGCGGCCTTCTGCTCCGCCGATTGCTCGCGCCAATCCTCGGGCGCGGTGCGCAGGGCTTCATCTTCGGCATGATCCGGCGGCGTGTTGAAGAGCAGATGCTCGGCGAGACGCCGCTCGTCTTCGCCGATGGAGGCGAAGCGTTCCAGCTTCTCCGCATTCACAATCGCGAGATCCAGCCCGGCCTTGGTGCAGTGGTAGAGGAAGACCGAGTTCACCACTTCGCGCGCCGCCGCGGGCAGGCCGAAGCTGATGTTGCTGATGCCGAGAACCGTCTTCACGAACGGCAGATTCTCTTTCACCAGGCGGATGCCCTCGATGGTCTCGACCGCGCCGCCAATGTAATTCACGTCGCCCGTGGCGCAGGGAAATACCAGCGGATCGATGATGATGTCTTCCACCGGGATCCCGTACTTCTCCGTCAGCAGTTGGACCGAGCGCTGCGCCACGGCGAGCTTGCGCTCGCGCGTGAAGGCCTGCGCCTGCAGCTTGTCTTCGTCGATCGAGCCCACCACCAGCGCCGCGCCATAGCGCTTCGCAATCGGGCAGAGGCGCTCGAACTTCTCTTCCCCGTCTTCCAGGTTCACCGAGTTGATGATGCTCTTGCCCTGGCAATAGGTGAGCGCCAGTTCCACCGCCTTGGGGTCGGTGGTGTCGATCATGATGGGCGCTTTGATCTTGCGGATCAGCTTCTCGTAGAACGGCTTGATGTCTTCGAGTTCTTCGCGGTCCGTGCTCTGCAGGCAGACGTCGATCACGTGCGCGCCGTTGCGCACCTGGCGCCGCGCGATATCGGTGGCCTCTTCCCACTTCTCCTCGGCGATCAGGTTTTTGAAGAGGCGCGAACCGATCACGTTGGTGCGCTCGCCCACCAGCAGGGGCCGGTTGCTGTCTTCCGCCTCCACCAGATCGATGCCGGCATAGTAGGCGCGGTGCTTCGAGCCGGGCGCGACGCGCGGCTTCTTGCCTTCGATCATCTGCGCGATGGCGCGGATGTGCGCGGGCGTGGTGCCGCAGCAGCCGCCCACAAAATTCAACCAGCCGTGATTGGCGAACTTCTCCAGCTGCGCCGCCAGCGAATCCGGCGTCTCGCCGAACTTGCCTTCGGAGTTGGGCAGGCCCGCATTCGGATAGCAGCTGATGCGGTGCGTGGACATCTCGTTCAGCGTACGGACGTGATCCGTCATGAGGTCCGGACCGGTGGCGCAATTCATGCCGACCCCGAGCAGATCGTGATTGGCGATCGAGGCATAAAGCGCATCGATGGGCTGCCCGCCCAGCATGGTGCCGGTGCGCTCGATGGTGACCGAGGCCACCACGGGGATCTTGATGCCGAGATCGAATCCGAGTTGCTCCACCGCGACCAGGCCGGCTTTGAGACTGCCGGTATCGAAGCAGGTTTCGATCAACAGAAAATCGGCGCCGCCTTCGATCAGGCCCTTGGACTGCTCGTAGTAGTCCGTGTAGAGCTGTTGGAAGGTGGTGGTGCCGGTGATGTTGAGGTCTTTGTTCGTAGGCCCGATGGACCCGGCGACGAAGCGCGGACGGCCGGGGCGGGCGAACTCGTCCGCCACTTCACGGGCGATCTTCGAGGCCGCAAAGTTGAACTCATAGGCGCGCTCTTCGAGCTTGTTATCCGCGAGAGCGATGCGCGTGCCGCCGAAGGAGTTGGTCTCGATGATATCCGCGCCGGCTTCCAGATACTGGCGGTGGATTCCCTGGATCACATCCGGGCGCGTGACGTTGAGGATCTCGGGACAATTCTCGCGGCCCTCGTAATCGGTCTCGATCGAGAGGGGCGCCTGATGAATCATGGTTCCCATGGCCCCATCGAGGACAAGTACACGCTGTTCCAGGCTGTCTTTGAGCGCCTGCTGACGCTCGGCAAAGTTGTTCATAGGGGATGCCCCTCCATTTTACCGTACGCCATGCCTCCCGGCCTGTCTGGTGTTGGCCCGTCCATCGCACGGCAGGGCAGGCGCTACCGGCGGTCCCAGCTCAGACGCATCCGGTCGCGGCCGTCGGTGGCTTCGAGCGAAACCGAACCGACCCGCTGCCGGTCATCGATCGTGATCCACATGGAACCGCGCAGCCTGCGATCTTCGCTCATCGCATCGACCTTCCACCGGCCGTTCTCGTTCGCCATCACCTGTCCGCTGAATTGGAGGGTGCGGCCGTGGTCGCTCTTGAACCAAGCCACCAGCTTGCCGCCGCGATCGATTTCGACATTCACATCGCCGAGGCGCATGTCGCCGCTATCGTTTACGGTGGCGAGTCCGCGTCCGCTGCCCTTATAGCTGACGGAGTTGTTCCAACTGAATCCGCTGCCCGCCGGGGCTCGGCTCAGGTCCGCATCGCTGCGCGGCGGAGGGCCGCCGGAGCCACGGCTGGATGCCACCGGGATGGTCCAACTGAGGCGGAAGTGGTAGCGGCCGTAGCCGCCCGCGCTATCGCGGATGGCCACCATTGCGGCGAAGTCGTTGCGCCGCGCCGGTTCGGCGGTGAGCCGCATCTCGCCGCGATGTTCCACGTCCTGGAAGTGAAAGCCCGCGGGCTCTTTCTCCGGCAACGAGGCGTTGCATTCCGAGCCATCGTCGGTGGCGTCACGGCCCGAGAGCGTCTTCACCACCACGAGGTCGCCGCGCACGGTGACCTCCACCTGACCATCCACCTGCAGGCGGATATCACACTGACCCTTTCCGGCCGGTACATCGTCACGGGTCATGCGGCGAACCTGGAAGCGGGTGTCCGCGAGGGCAGGGAGCGCCGCGCAGAGGAACAGAATTGCGCGGAGTTTCATCTGATTCCAGCATAGCGCGGGGCACAAGCCCAGCCGGGGAATCCGCGGGGGGAAGTAGGGTAGGCGGAAGCGGCTGGCGACTCCGCGGGTCCGGGTTGGCAGGCGGAAGCGCCTGCCCTACTTAGTCGCAGGCGCAAGCGGGCTGGCTAGATCGCGACTCTGCGGCCGCGTTGGGCCTGCCAACTTCGCAGGTTGGGTTGTAGGGCAGGCGCTTTCGCCTGCCTACTTCGCGGGCTGGGTTCGCAGGCGGAAGTGCACTGGCTCGAGCGCGACTCTGCGGCCGCGTTGGGCCTGCCTACTTCGCGGGTTGGGTTGCCAGGCGGCAGTGCACTTGCTTGAGCGCGACTCTGCGGCCGGGTTGGGTCTGCCTACTTCGCGGGTT
>CAIRBY010000543.1 GCA_903876865.1 uncultured Acidobacteriia bacterium | reverse complement strand
GAATCTCGACGCTGCAGGCAGGAATGCCTGCGCCACGGCGGGCAGAGTACAGCGGCAGAGTACAGGGGCAGAGTACAGGGGCGGAGTTCAGGGCCTGGGGAGAAGGTGTTTCTGGATTTTGCCCATGGCGTTGCGGGGCAGGCGTTCCAAGGGGTGGAAGGCGCGCGGCACTTTGAAGGACGCGAGTGTGGCGCGGCAGCGGGACTCGAGTGCTTCGGGTGAGATGGGGGTGGCGGCGACGATGTAGGCCACCGGAACCTCGCCGCGGACGGGATCGTTAACGCCGATCACGGCGGCTTCGGTGATCTCCTCCTGCTCCATGAGGAACTCCTCGATTTCGCGCGGGTAGATATTGAAACCGCCGGAGATGATGAGATCGCTCTTGCGTCCGGAGAGCGTGTAGTAGCCATCGGGTGCGCACTGGGCGATATCGCCGGTGCGGAACCAGCCATCCACGAAGGCCGCGCGGGTGGCTTCGTCGCGGCGCCAATAGCCGGCGAAGACGTTGGGCCCTTTCACCTGAACCTCGCCATCCACAATGCGGGCGGAGACGCCGGGGAGCGGGAGCCCCACGCTGCCGGGGCGGCGCTCGCCGGTGTAGGGGTTGCTGATGTTCATCATGGTCTCGCTCATGCCGTAGCGTTCCAGGATGGTGTGGCCGAAGCGCTGGCGGAACTCGTCCAGAACCTGCGCGGGGAGGGGCGCGGAGCCGGAGACGAAGAGGCGCATGGCGGCGCCGATCTCGCGTGCGGTGGCTTGGGGCAGATCGAGCAGGCGGACATAGATGGTGGGCACGCCGAAGAAGAGGGTGGGGCGGAAATGCAGGAATTCGGCGGCGGCCTTCTGGTGTTCGAAGCGCTCGAGCAGGCGCATGCGGCAACCGCTGGCGAGCCAGCAGTGGAGGCCGTTGCCGAGGGCGTGCACGTGGAAGAGGGGGAGGGCGAGGAGGAAGCGATCGGCGGCGGTGATCTGCCAGCAGGCGAGCAGGGTGATGGCGTTGGCGGCGAAGTTGTTGTGGGTGAGGACGGCGCCTTTTGCTGCGCCGGTGGTGCCGGAGGTGTAGATGATGCCGGCGGGCGTATCGCCATCGAGGGAGATGTGGAGAGGTTCGGCGGAATGCGCAGCGGCTTCGGCGGCGAGTTCGGTGTGGTTCCACACCGGCACGGGAGAGGGGCAGGCTTCAGTGGGGGTAAGCGCGGCGACGAGCGCGGCGGGCCCGGCATCGTGCAGGATGTGCGCCATCTCGCGATCGCGGTAGAGGATGTTGATGGGCACGAAGATGACGCCGAGCTTGATGCAGGCGAGGTAGAGATCGATCATCTCCACGCAGTTGGCGAGGTAGACGCAGAGGCGGTCGCCGGTCTTGAGTCCGCGCGCTTGCAACAGGTGCGCCATGCGGTTGCCGCGCCGGTCGATTTCGCCGAAGGTAAATTGGCAGTCGCCGAATTCGAGGGCGATCTCATCGCGGCGTCCGGTGAAAGACAGGTCGAACAGATGGGTCAGGTTCATAGCGGCAACTCCTTGCCACGGGTCTCTTCCGCCCAGGGTAGCAGCGCGAGGCCGAGCAGGAAGGCAAGCGAGGTAATCGCCACCGGCGTGCCGATGGTGTGCATGCGCGCCACGCCCGCACCCACCAGGAAGGTGACGCCCGCGGCGATGAAGCGGCCGAAGGAAGTGGCGAAGGCGAAGGCGCTGCCGCGGCATTCGGTGCGGTATTGCTCCGGCAGCCAGAGCGTATAGACGGCGAAGTTCGCGCCGCCGACGCCGAGCAGGAACAGGCAGGCCATAAACCACGGCAGCGCGTTGTGGCTCAGGTAGTAGAGATACCCGAAGCCGGTGGAGATGGACAGGAACATGAGCGAAAAATAGCAGGCGAGCGCGCCGCGGCGGCCCAGTCTTTCGGCCAGCACGGGCAGCGCGAGGCATCCCAGAATAGTCCCGATGGAGAGGAGCATGGTGGCCCAGGAGGCCATGCGGGCGCCATCGGCAGGCGCCATGCCATCATGCGCGGCGAGCGCCTGCACGGAGGAGG
>CAIRBY010000542.1 GCA_903876865.1 uncultured Acidobacteriia bacterium | reverse complement strand
CGATGGTGGCGGTGGCGCTGGATAAGATCGCGGTCTTCTATGCCGTGCAGAAGAAGTACGCGGAGGTGGGCGCGGCTCTGGCGCGCTCCACGCGATTCGCGGGCGCTTCCTGGCCATGGGGCTTTCGCAGCAGGCGACGGAGGCGTTCGTGGAGGGAAAGAAGGATCAGGCGAAGCTCTACTATCAGCGCGGACTCACGGCGCTGGAGCCGATGGACCCGATGAACGACGACCTGCACGAGCAGTTTCAGGCCCTGATCGCAGCTCTGGAGGCGCCGCCGCCGAAAGCGGCCACGCCGCCCAAAAAGGCTGCGACGCCCCCGAAAAAGACCAGCAAGCAGTGAGCGCCCGCGAACGAGAAGTGCCGCCCCCTACCGGTCCCTTGCACGACGCATTGTAGGGTAGGCGGTTCCGCCTGCCAGCACTTCGGTCATGCCGGGATGAAAGGCGAAAGAGTTGGCAGGCGAAACCGCCTGCCCTACTTCACGGATTGGTGCAACGGCGGCGGTCGCGTGAGCGTTATTCCAAGCCGGCGCGCTTGAGCAGTTCCATGAACTGGGCTTCTGTGCGCATATCGATTGCCTGCGCGGCCAGGCGGCCTTCGCGATCGAAGATGAAGCTCTTGGGTATGCCCTCTACACTAAAGGCGGTGTTGACCTTGCGGTTCTCATCCAGCGCCACGGGGAACGTGTAGGGGTTCTTGACGAGGAAGCCCTCCACGGTGGCGCGGTCCTCATCGGAGACGGCGATCACGGTGAGCCCTTTGGCCTCGTAAGCGCGGTAGAGCTTTTCCATGTCCGGCATTTCCTTGCGGCAGGGCGGGCACCAGGTGGCCCAGAAGTTGAGCAGCACGATGCGGCCCTTCAGTCCGGCGAGCGAGTAGGTCTTGCCGTCCATGCCCTTCAGGGTGAAGCCCTGCTCCTGCTGGACCGCTTCGCGCAGGGCGAGCAGCGCGGTGGCGGCATCGAGCGCGGGGTCCGCGGGGACGGTCAGCACTTCGTAACGGGCCAGTTTGGCGAGTTCGAGATAACCGTCTCCGTAGGCGAACTGCTCGTTGGCGGCGATCATCTTGGGAAAGCTCTCGCGCATGGCGGCGGCGAGCGCCGTGGCGAGTCCGCCGAGCGCTTCCTTGCCGAGATCGCCTTCGGTAGCCGTGTTGCCGAGGCTGCGCAGCATGCCGACCTTGGTGGCGCCGGGGGGCAGGGCGGAGATGTCGTGGACTAGTTCTTTAACTAGTTGGGCGCGGTCGGCGTCCGTGGGCAGGCCGCGCATCTTGCCCATGCGCGCGTAGAGGGGATCCTGGGCGGGTCTGGCGCCGGTGGCGCTGGCGAGGCTCTTGACGGTGACGGGACCATCAATCTTCCAGCGCGCCACGAGGTCGGCGTGTTTGGCGAAGCGCTCGGGCGAAAGGCTGCGCAGGCGGGCGGCGGCCAGCAGGAGCAGGGAATCGCGTGTCGTCTCGGTGGTGATGCTCGCGGCGCCTACCTGGAAGGTGCCGGTGCGCTTCGGCGAGGCCTGCGCGGCGTAGTCCGGTGCGGCGGCAGCGGCGATAACGCGCTCATAGCCCTTGGCGAGCGTCTCCTGGTAGACCGCGCCGAGAGAGGGCGCGAGATTGGCGAGCCACCACGCCTGAGCCGGGTCGAGCGGGTCGGAGAAAGTCGCGATGCTCTCTTCGAGCAGCGCCACGCCTTTGGCGGGACGCTCCTTGCCGAGTACCGGCAGCAGGGACGTGACTGCGGTGGCGGGCAGGTCGCCTTTGGCGCGCGCGGATGAGTATACGGCGAGGGCTTCGTCCAGATGATTGGCGCGCGCCAGCAGGGCGATGAGCATGGGCGTGCCGGCGGGACCCAACTGCGGTTGCAGGGCGACTGCCTGCGCGGGCGCAGTCTCCGCCAATACCTGCACTACAGAGGAGGGAAGCGCCCACTCGTGTTTGGCACGGAGCGCGGCGGTGACTTGATCGAGGAGTTTGGCGGCCAGTTCCGGATGTTTAGCCTGCAGGGCCTGGGCGGCGCGGAGTTGGTATTCCACGGCGACCGGTCCGGGTGTCAGGGCCGCCTTCTGTTCCACGCGTTGCGCGGCTTGCGAGACCAGGGAATCGGCCGCGTTCAACGCGGAAGCCAGCAACAATAATCCACCAAATGCACGCGACACCAGCATAGAAATCTCCTGTGCCGGAGTATAACAGAGCCCGTTTCCGGGATGCCGGTGCGAACGGGACCAGTGAATCTCGCCACATTCTCACGAATGGAGGATTATCCGGCTTGCGGTCGCGGCTTTCAGAGACGGCCGCAAGCCGTTGGAGTAATCATTCGAATCAGGACAGGCTGCTTTGGTATCTACTTGGCCTGAAGATCGCCCAGGTACTGCAGCATCGCATGTACGCGGGTCTGTTCCATGGTCAGGCTGGCGGACTTGCCGAATACCGGTCCCCAAATCGGCATATTGGCGCTGCCGTGGGCTGCCACAGTCTCTTCACCCTTGAGCATCTTGAAAACGCGTTCTTCGGGGAATTTGCCGCCGTTCTTAATCGCCATCTGAGTCAGGTCGGTAGGAGTCGCTTTGAGGGCGCTGGCAGCCGGTCCGCCACCTTTGGCGTTGGCTCCATGACAAACGGCGCAATACTGCGCGAACAGGGATTTACCGTCGATCGATACAGTCGGCTTCGCCGGAACCTGTTTGATTGTCTTTTCCTGCGCGTTTCCCAGTACAACCGCCAGGAGAGCCGCCGTAAGCAGACAACAAGGTCTAAATATCTTCTTCATGCCCCGATTGTAGATCAATTCACCACCCCTGCATAGGTGGTGGCGGATTTATTTACAGATTTCGAGACGTCTGGATGAAAACAGCGGGCGGCAAACTACCGCCCTGCGATATCGACGCCGAGTTTCTTCAGTTCCTCGGAGTAATAGCGGCGGTGGAGGAGGTCGTATTCTTCGCTGCCCTCAGGGATATCCCGCTTCTGGGTGCGGATTTTGGCGCGGGCGGCGCGGTCGCTCTTGTCTTCGACCAGCAGGACTTCCGTCATGATGCGCAGAATTTCCAGGCGGACGGCGTTGGTGTCCTTGTTCTTCATGCGCAGGTCACGGTTCTTGCGGAGCATATCGACGATCTTGTGGGAGATGTCGGTGACTTTGTCGCGGGAGAGCTTCATCGCGTCGCCCGTGTCGCGGCCGCTGGCCTTGACCACCTTGCGCTGCGAGATCAGGGTGTTCTTGATGCGGCGGAACATCTCCTGATAGCTGACGCCTTCGCGGCGCATATACTCGCTGTACTGGCTGAGCAGGTCGCGAACTTCATCGTTCAGGCGATCTTCGGCGGAAAGCTCCTCCGTGATCACCAGATCGATCTTCTCGGCCACGAGATCCGGCGTCGAAGTTTCGATCGTGCCCGCAGTCAGACTTTTGACGATCTGTTTGGAGATGTAGGAGACGAACTCTTTGGCAAGCAGCATGTTCGATGTGCGCGAACACGTAGTTTATCACGTATAGGGTATGATCTCAGCGTATGCCCGCGCAACTAGCCGCAAAACCAGGCGACACGGGGAAGGGGATTGGGCGCTGGATTCCGGCCGGGAGCATGCTCGCCGTCTCCCTGATCAGCTATATCGACCGCAATACGCTGGCGCTGCTGGCGCCCACGATCCTCAAGGAGACGGGCCTGAGCGGGGAGCAGTACGGCTACATTATCTCCGCATTTTCAATCGCTTATATGTTGGCGAACCCGGTTTGGGGGCGGATTCTGGATCGTGCCGGACTGCGGCGGGGGATGACGGTGGCGGTCTGTTGCTGGAGTCTGGCTTCGGTCGCGCACGCCTTCGCTGGCGGCTTTTGGAGTTTCTTCGCCGCGCGGGGCGCGCTGGGGTTTGGCGAAGGCGCAACGTTTCCGGGCGGGTTGCGCACGGTGGTGCAGACGCTGCCGCGCAATCTGCGGGGGCGGGGACTGGCGGTGGCGTATAGCGGAGGCTCGCTGGGCGCGGTGGTGACGCCGCTGATCGTGACGCCGATCTTCCTGTGGTTCGGCTGGCGCGGCGCGTTCTGGTTCACGGGTTTCGTGGGGCTGGTGTGGCTCGGCTTGTGGTCGATTGTGTCGCGCCGCGAGGATATGCGGCACACGCCGCTGACCTTGGTGGCGCGGACTCCGGGACCGGGTTGGCGCGACCGCAAGGCCTGGGCATTTGTGGCGGCATATGCGCTCGGCGCGGTGCCGCTGGCCTTTGTGCTCTACAGCGCCTCGCTCTATCTGGCGCATCCGCTGGGGCAATCCCAGAGCTTCATCGGCAAGGTGATGTGGATCCCGCCGCTTGGGTGGGAACTCGGCTATTTCGTTTGGGGCTACCTTTGTGACCGGCGCGCGGGGAGTGCGGGGTTCGAGCGGATGCTGGGCGCGTGCACGCTGCTGAATCTTGCCTTCGCGTTGATCCCGTTGACGCCGGGTACGTGGCCGGCGCTCGGGCTGATGTTCGTGGCGATGTTCGTCTCGTCGGGTTTCATTGTGCTCTCGGTGGCGTACGCGAACTCGGTCTACGCCGCGGAGCACGCGGGGCTGATCGCGGGTTTGGGCGCTGGGGCATGGTCTGCGGTGGTGGCGGTGCTGATGCCGATCTTCGGCAGGCTCTTCGACGGGCGCCACTATGCGGCGGCGTTCTGGATTGCGGCGGCGATTCCGGTGGCGGGGTATGGCTTGTGGTTCGGGTTGAGCCGGGACACAGCTCAATCGTAGACGAAGTGCAGGACCTTCTTGAGGTCTTCCCATGCCTCGCGCTTGGCGTCCTGATTGTAGGGGCGCAGCAGATACGAGGGATGGTAGGTGACCATCACCGGGATATCGCGCCACTGGAACCACTTGCCGCGCATCTTGGTGACGCCCTCCTTGTGTCCCGTGACGGCGCGGGCCGCCGTGCCGCCGAGGGCGCAGATGGCTTTGGGACGGATGGCGGATAGCTGGCGGTAGAGAAACTGGCCGCAGATTTCCATCTCATCGGGTTCGGGCGTGCGATTCTCCGGCGGGCGGCACTTGACCACGTTGCAGATGTAGATATCCTTGCGCAGGATCTCGATGCCTTCCTTCTTGGCGGTGCCCTCGATCATCTGCGTGAGCAACTGCCCGGCGCGTCCGACGAAGGGGATGCCTTGCGCGTCCTCATCCGCGCCCGGGCCTTCGCCGACGAAGACGAGCGGCGCTTTGGGGTCGCCCACGCCGAAGACGATCTTGTTGCGGCCGGTGTGCAGGCGGCAGCGGGTGCATTCGCCGAGATCCTGAATGATCTGGAGCAGGGTCTCATCGGGCGGGGCGAGGGGTGGCAGTTCCATGGCGGTGGGTGGAGGCGCGGGCTGAGGCTCGGCCTGGGCCGCACGCGGGGTAACGATTTCGGGCTCGGCAGCGGCAACGGGCGCGGCAACGGCGGGCGCGGGTTCGGGTACAAGACCGGGCCTGCGGTAGAGCGTCTTGATGCCGAGGTCCTGGTAGAACTCCAGATATTGGCGCAGCGAATCAGCGTTCATGGTCGGAGTGGAGGGCGAGGCGCAGGGTCTGGACCTGATCGAAGATGCGGTCTGCAATGGCGCGTTTGGAGGCGCGCGGCAGGGCGATGGTCTCGCCGGTGCGCAGGACCAGAATCACTTCGTTGTCGTCCGATTCAAAGCCGAGGCTGCCGCTGCCGACGAGGTTGCCGACCACCATGTCGCAGTTTTTGGATTCGAGTTTGCGGCGCGCTTCCTGTTGCAGGTTCTGGGTCTCGGCGGCGAAGCCGATCAGCAGGTAGTCGCCCTTCTTGCGCCCGAGTTCGGCGAGGATATCTGGAGTGGGGTCGAGTTCGAGCGAGATGCGCGCGGCGGTCTTTTTGACCTTGTGATCGGGCACTTTGCTGAGATGAAAATCGGCGACGGCGGCGGCCTTGATGACGATGCCGGCGGTGGGCAGGTTCTGCATCACCGCATCGCGCATTTCGATGGCGGTCTGTACGGGTACGAGTTCGACTCCGCGGGGCGGGTTCAGGTTCACGGGGCCGGAGACGAGGATGACGCGGGCGCCGCGGGTGGCGGCGGCTTCGGCGAGGGCGTAGCCCATCTTGCCGCT
>CAIRBY010000541.1 GCA_903876865.1 uncultured Acidobacteriia bacterium | reverse complement strand
TGAACGCCGGCGGCGCGAAGCGCCTCCACCTGCTCTTTGGGATTGCCCGCCACCAGCACCGGGACTTTCACCTGTCCGCACACTTCCTGCGCCAGCGCCACATATTCCGCGTCCGCACTGCACAGGATAATCAGATTCGCCCCCACGCCTTCAAGCTGCTCGGCTTCCACAATTTCGAAGCCGGCGCAGCCGAAGAAATTCATGCAGAAGTTCGCCCGTGCGCCCTTCATCTTCACGTCGCCGCGTTTGAGCAGCAGAACTTTCGGACAGCGCCCCGTGCTCGCGGCATGCTCCGCCGTGCGCGCGCGAATCTGCTCGAACGGTTCGGCCATGCGGCTCTGCGGCAGAGGGCCTTCTTCCATCGGGGGCGCTGCCACCTCGGGAACGCGCTCGCTGGCGTTGGGATAGTTGTTCACGCCCACCAGGCTGCGCCGCCGCGAACTCATCGTCTTCTCGCGCGCCGCGCACGTAGCCGCTATTGCCCTCGCGATCAGGCCGGATTCCAGGGCCATCGCGTAGCCGCCCGCCGCTTCCACTTCCTGAAACAGCTTCCAGCCCGCACGCGCCAGCGAATCCGTGAGAGCTTCCACGTAATACGCTCCGCCCGCCGCGTCCGCCACCGCGTCCAGATGCGTCTCTTCCCGCAGGATGCGCTGCACGTTCAATGCCTGATGCTCGTCGAAGCCGAAGGCCTGCACCGTGAGCTTGTCGCAGCCGCCGATGACTGCCGCCAGCGCTTCCGTGGTCACGCGCAGCAGGTTCGTATAGCGGTCGAAGAGGCTCTTGTTGCGCCGCGGCGTGCGCACATGCAGCCGCATGCGGCAGGATTCATCCACTTTCGCCCCGAACGCCGAGACCGCCTGCGCCCACAAGAGGCGCCCCGCTCGTAGTTTCGCGATCTCGATGAAGTAGCTCGGTCCCACTGCAAAAACGAACTCGATCTCTGGCGCGGCCGAGTCCACATTCCGCGTCTCCGTCAGTTGCGCCAGCCTTTCCACGCCTGCCGCGATCGCGTATCCCAGTTCCTGAATCGCGTGCGCCCCGGCTTCGTGCAACAGATCCGCGCGGATCGCTCCCGGCGCGGGCTTGGCGTCCTGCGCCGTCTCCCATTGCCCGCCGTTGCCGCGCACGAACGGGTATTGCCCCGGAGCGGAGCGGAGTTGCTCGGCCAGTTCCTGCACCTGCTCGCTGCGGTAATAGGGGCGGACCGCCAGACCCTCTTCGGTCCGCCAGACCAGCTTCTTTTCGTAATCGGCTCCCTTCAGGTCTTTGGCGATGGCCGCTTCCCACGCTGCCGTTGGCACCGGGGGAAACTCCTGCGCCAGATGTAAGAGCGCCAGCTCGTCACTCACTTCAGGCATGCGGACCCTCCTGCACCACTTCCAGCAGATAACCGAAGGCCGCCGCTTCCGTGGTCTTGGGGTGAAGGAAGAACACCGTTGTGCCTCGCGATCCCTTGCGAGGCGCTTTGTCGATGATCTTGAAGCCGTGGTCGCGCAGATACTCGAACGCCTTCTGGATATCTTTCACGCGCAGCGCCACATGCGCCAGACCGCCCCTCCCGCCGTTCTTCTCGATCTGTTTCGCCACCGGCGATTCCGCATTCAGCGGTTCCAGCAACTGCACCAGGTTGGGACCGTCGCCCACCTGCAGCAACACCTCGCGCACCTGATCGCCGCCCAACACGTCTTCGCGATGCAGTTCGCGGAACCCCATTGTCTGATAGGCCTGAACGTGCGCTTCCAGTTCGCCCGGTCGCACCGAAATCGCCACGTGATCGAAAAACAGGAATCCGGGTACCTGCTCCAGTGGGTCGCTCATGCCTCGAACTCCACCACTACCTGGCCGGCTTGCACGCTATCGCCTTGCGCGACCGGGATCGCGCTTACCTTGCCGGGCTTCGGCGCGGTGATGTTGGTTTCCATCTTCATCGCTTCCAGCACCAGCAGCACGTCGCCCGTCTGCAGGCTCTGTCCCGGCTGCGCGGCCACTCTCACCACGATTCCCGAAACCGGGCTGCGGCATACTTTATCTTCGTTCACCGGGGTTGCGTTCACCGGGGGCGCCACCGGACCCGCCGCGGCGGCCACACGCACCGGCGCGGATCCCACCAGGTAATTGAGCGGCATCGCCACCGGAGCCTCCGGTTCGGCCGCCTCTACATCCACTTCGTAAGTCTTTCCGTCTATCGCAACTTTCAGTTTCACGGCTGTCTCCTAGCTATGCAAACGATGCGACGCCTGGATCGAAACCCGACCCTCCTGCGCCCATGCATGCGAGCTGACCAATCGAATCTGTCTGATGTGTACGCGCACTCCCAGGTACGCCGCCAACGCGGCGGATACGGCAAGCACTTCCTCTTCCGTGATCCCCGCCTGGGCTGGCTCCGCCACCGGTTCCACCGGCGCCTGCGGCTCTGCCACCTCCGGCTTTGCCGCAGCTGCGAGGGCGCTCTTCGCGCCCTCCAGCTGTTCCAGCCTTGCGGACATCTCGGCGAGCTGCGCCTGCAGTGTTACCAGGGCTGCCGCCAGATCGGTTTCTGTCGCTGTTCCCATGATTCCTCCCCGCCTTTACAGCGGCATCAATCCATGTTTCTTGGGCGGACGCAATTCGCGCTTGGTGTGCAAATATTCCAGCGCCTGCGCCACGTGCCGCCGCGTCAGGGAAGGCTCGATCACCGCATCTACCAGCCGCCGGCCAGCCGCCACATAAGGGTTGGAGAAGGCTTCGCGGTATTTCTCGATCAGCTCCTTGCGCTTCGCCACCTTATCTTCGGCTTCCTGGATCTCCTTGCGGAATACAATCTCCGCCGCGCCTTCCGCGCCCATCACCGCGACTTCCGCCGTGGGCCATGCAAAGACGCGATCCGCGCCCAGGTCCTTGGCGCACATCGCCAGGTACGCGCCGCCGTAGCACTTGCGCAGGATCACCGTGATCTTGGGAACGGTCGCCGCCGAATAGGCGAACAACATCTTGGCTCCGTGGCGGATGATGCCGCCATGCTCCTGCTGCACGCCCGGCAGGAAGCCCGGCACGTCCACGAAGGTGAGCAGCGGCACGTTGAACGCGTTACAGAAGCGAATGAAGCGCGCCGCTTTGTTGGAGCTGTTGATATCCAGCACGCCCGCCTGCACCGCCGGCTGATTGGCGATGATGCCGACCGTTCTGCCGTTCACGCGCGCAAAGCCCACCACGATGTTGGTCGCATAGCCGGATTGCACTTCGAGGAAATCCGCGAAATCCACCACGCGCGTAATCACCTCGCGCACGTCGTAGCTCTTCTTCGCGTCCACCGGGACGATTTCGTCCAGGTCCGGATTGGCGTCTACATTGCGGTCGCCTTCGATCTGCGGCGGATCTTCCAGATTGTTGTTGGGCAGGAAGCTCAACAGCTTCTGGCAGAGCAGCACCGCGTGGCGATCGTCTTCGGCGATGAAGTGGATCACGCCCGAACTCGCCATGTGCGCTTCCGGTCCGCCGAGTTGTTCCGCCGTCACCACTTCGCCGGTTACACCCTTGATCACCGAGGGTCCGGTGATGAACATCTGCGCCTGCCGCGTCTGGATGATGAAATCCGTCAGCGCCGGGGAGTACGCCGCGCCGCCCGCGCACGGTCCGCAAATCAGTGAAACCTGCGGCACCACGCCGGAAAGCATCACGTTCGTGTAGAAGACCTTTCCATAGCCGGAGAGCGAATCGATTCCCTCCTGCACCCGCGCTCCACCCGAATCGTTGATGAAGACGAACGGTGAGCCCGTGGCCAACGCCTGCTGCATAATCTCCGCCACTTTGATGGAGTGCGTTTCTCCGGCCGACCCGCCGGACACCGTGAAATCCTGGCTCGCCAGGTGCACCAGGCGTCCGTTCACGCTCGCGGCGCCCGTGATCACGCCGTCTGCCGCGAAGTGCTTGCCGGCCATGCCGAACAGGGTGGAGCGATGTTCGGCGAACATTCCGCTCTCCGCGAAGCTGCCGGCATCCACCAGCGCTTCCACGCGTTCCCGCGCCGTGAGTTTACCCGCGTCACGCTGCTTCTGCAGCTTGTCCGCCCCGCCGCCCAACTTGGCCTTCGCCGTCCGCTTGTGCAGTTCGGCGATCTTCTCCTGCATCTTGCTCAATGTTTCTGTAGCCATCTGTTTGATCCCCCTTTACGCAGGCGAAACCGTCACCTGATGCGTATTGCCATTCAACTTGATGTCGTAGATTATGGTGGTGCGAACCGGGCCTTTGCCCGTATCCGCGACCGCCGGAGCCGGAGCCGCCGCGACGGGAGCCGGAGCCGCATGCGGATCCTTGCCCAGATTCTTCGGCCCCTGTTCCCGGGTCAGGAAGAACTTCGCCGCCACCTGCGGGAACATCGCGCTCGTCAGCACGTCTTCATCGCTGCCGTTGCAGCCCTTCAGCGCCAGTGCCGTGGATCGCAGTTCCTGCCACTCCGGCTTCAGGTAGTCCGCCGGACGATCGCGGATCGGGCTCTTCCCGGTCTGCTTGGCCGCCAGTTCGATCACCTGCGGGTTGCGCGGTCCGATCGTCTCGCCGTAGTAGCCGAGCATCAGGTCCGCGAATTCGCCCGTCAGCACTTTGTACCGCCCCATCATCACGTTGAAGACCGCCTGCGTCCCCACAATCTGGCTGGAGGGAGTCACCAGCGGCGGGAAGCCGGCGTCGGCTCTCACCTTCGGCACTTCCAGCAGTACCTCTTCCATGCGGTCGCCCGCCTTCTGCTGTTTCAACTGGCTCTCCATGTTAGAGAGCATGCCGCCCGGAATCTGGCTATCGAAGATCTCCGTTTCCACGCCCGTGATGTTGCTCAGAAACTCCTGGTAGCGCGGCCGGATCGTATTGAAGTAGCGCTTCAGTTTGACCAGCTTCGCCTTGTCCACGCGGGTCGTGTAACCCGTGCCTTCCAGCATCTCCACCAGGCTCTCGGTCGGGTTGTGGCCCGGTCCCAGGCTCAGGGAACTGATCGCCGTATCCACGCAATCCGCGCCCGCTTCGATCGCCTTCATGAGGCTGACCATGGTCACGCCCGTGGTGGCGTGTACGTGCACATGCACGCGCACGTCCTGCCCGCAGGACTCTTTGATGCCCTTGACGATGTCGTGCGCGGCCTGAGGCTTGAGCAGCGCCGCCATATCCTTAATGCAGATGGAGTCACAGCCCAGATCCATCAGCTTTTCCGCCATCTCCACGAAATCGCCCGTGGTGTGCAGCGGGCTCACCGTGTAGCAGATCGTTCCCTGCGTATGCTTGCCCGTCCGCCGCACGGCCGCGATCGAGCGCCGCAGGTTGCGGATGTCGTTCAGCGCGTCGAAGACCCGGAATACATCCATCCCGTTCTCAGCCGCCTTCTCCACGAACCGGTCCACCACGGTGTCTTCGTAGTGCCGGTAGCCGAGCAGGTTCTGCCCGCGCAGCAACATCTGCAGTTTGGTGTTCGGCATCAGCTTGCGGAAGGTCCGCAGCCGTTCCCATGGATCTTCATTCAGAAACCGGATGCAGGAATCGAACGTCGCACCACCCCAGCACTCCACCGACCAGAATCCCGCCTGATCCAGATCCGCGCAGGCGGGAATCATATCTTCCATCGCCATCCGCGTTGCCATCAGGCTTTGATGCGCATCCCGTAATATGAGTTCGGTTATATCGATTAGTTTCGGCATGGCTACTTCCTTTTCTTGGACTGCTTCGCCGGGATCACCTTCTCCAATTTGAATGAGAGGGCTGCCAGCGAATCGTATAAATCCGCGTTCTGTAAAATTACGTGTTCCGGAACTCGCAGATGCACCGGCGCGAAATTCCAGATCGCGCGAATGCCGCTGTGAATCATCAAATCGGCCACAAACTGGCCCACCCGCGCCGGGGTTGCGATCACGCCCAGGTGCACGTCCATGCGGCGCGCCAGGCTGGGCAGGACGCTCAGCGGGCGCACCTTGGTGCCGTGAACGAATTGGCCGATCTTTTCGGGGTCGGTATCGAACGCCGCTACGAAATCGATGCCGTGCTGCCGGAAGCGCTCGTAGCCGAGCAGCGCGCTGCCCAGACTCCCCGCGCCCGCCAGAAAGGCCCGTTTCGGGTGTTTCCACCCCAGAAATGCTTCGATGCTCGCAATCAGCGCGACCAGCGGGTAGCCCACCTTCGGCTTCCCCACGATCCCCGTCATCTCGATATCTTTCCGCACCTGCGTCGCGTCCAGCCCAAGGTCCCGGCCAATCATCGCGCAGGACACATTGATGCCTCCACCCGCCGCCAATCTTTCCTTGAGTGCGTGATAGTACATCGGAAGCCGGCGCAAACTGCCCTCCGGAACTTCCCGGATTCGAGTTTTGCCTGAGTCTTCCATATCGAGATACTTTTATCGAGAAAGTGTTCTCGATTAAGGAATAGCACGCGGCGATTTCGGATGTCAAATACTGAAATAGAGCCGGCTCGTTTGAGGGCCCTCGGATTGACACGGAAACCGCTGGGAGATATGATCGGAAACGTTTGCAGGAATTCTCCCCGTTCGAGGTTAGTGTATGCTCCGTAATCGTATTTCCGCAGCTGGATTCGCCCTGGCGATTTCACTTCTCGCGGTCTCTCTCCCCGTCTCCGCGCAGACCATGTTCGGTCGCATTTCGGGCTCCGTGGTGGACCCTTCCGGCGCTGCCGTCTCCGGCGCCAAGGTCGTGATCACCAATACCGATACCCAGTCCGCCCGCGCCCAAACCACCGACGAACGCGGCTTCTACATCGCCGACAATCTTCCCATCGGCCCGTATAGCATCACCGTGGATCAAGCCGGTTTCAAACGCTTTGTTCAGGCCGGGAACTTCGTCTCCGCCGACGCGCGCATCACCGTGGAGGTCAGACTCGAAATCGGCGCCAGTTCGCAGACCGTCGAAGTTTCGGCCACGCAGAGCGAATCGCTGAACACGGTATCCGCCGAAGTCTCGCAGGTGATCGATAAGGAGCAGGTGGATAACCTCGCGCTCAACGGCCGCAGCTACATGGAACTGCTCACGCTCGTTCCCGGCGCCGTCATCACCAACCCCGATCAGTTCAGCGTGCTCACCTCCCTGAGCGCCACCAACCAATCCGTCAACGGCCACCGCACCAATTCCAACAACATGACCGTGGACGGCCTCACCAATCTCGATGGCGGAGCCAACGGCAGCCTGATCAACAACATCAGCCCTGATTTCACGCAGGAAGTGAAGATCCAGACTTCGAACTTCTCCTCGCAGTATGGCCGCTCCTCCGGCGCGGCATTCAACCTGGTCACCAAGAACGGCACCAACGCCTTCCATGGCGCGGCCTTTGAGCACTTCCGCAACGATGCCCTGGACGCGCGCAACTTCTTCTCGCCCGTCAAGACCCAGTTGCGCTTCAACGATTTCGGCTACGATCTCGGCGGACCCATTCGCAAGAACAGGATCTTCTTCTTCGTTGGCCAGGAATTCAAACGCCTGCGCCAGGCTGCTGCGCCGATCCGCACCTCGCTCCCCACCAATCTGGAACTGCAGGGGAACTTCGTCGGCAGCGGCAAGACCATCAATCAGCCCGGCACCAAGACGCCGTATCCCGGCAACATCATTCCCGCCACGGCCCTGACCGCGGATGGAAAGGCCATCGCCAATGTCTACCGCTACGTGATTGGCCAGGCCGCCAGTTTCACGGACACTCCCATCACCAACAACGCCGTCTACCAGGTGCCCAATCCGCTCAACTACCGCGAGGACCTGATCCGCCTCGATTACCACATCAACGATAAGCACACGCTCTCCGCCCGCTTTGTGGATGACGACAATCAGATCTATCTCGCCTATGGCCCCGGCTCGGTCAGTTCCTCTTATGTGCCGGCCGTGCCGGAAAATCGCAATCGTCCCGCCAAGAGCGCGCTGCTCTCAGAGACGTGGGTCGTGACGCCGACCGTCGTCAATGAATTGCACTTCGGCGCCAGTTGGAACGGCCAGCGCTATGAAAATCTCGGCGATAGCTGGAAGCGCAGCACCATGGGCTTCACTTTCCAGCGCATCTATAACTCCATCGGACCCTATTCCACCGGCATCCCGGACGTCAACGTGCAGAACTTCGAGCAGTGGAAAGGCCCCGACCAGACGCTGACGTCACCCATCACCAACATCGAACTCAACGACAGCGTCTCCATCGTCCGCGGCCAGCACAGCCTCCGCGCCGGAGCCAGTGTCATCCGCTACCGTAAGGATCAGAACGGCCGCTCCGCCTACAACGGCAACATCGTCTTCAATACCAGCGGCAACACCAACACCACCGGTTACGCCCTCTCCGACGCGTTGCTCGGCAACTTCCAGACCTACAGCGAAGCCGCCTACGATCCCATGGGCCACTACCGCTACACCGAGCCCGGCGCCTTTATCGATGATTCGTGGAGAGTCTCGCGCAAACTCACCGTCAATCTCGGTCTCCGTTACGAGTACATGATGGCCCTCTACTCCACCGTGAACAATCTCTCCAACTTCGTGCCCTCGGCCTACAACCCCGCGCAGGCCGTGACCGTGAGTTCCTCCGGCAATGTCGTCGCCAATTCCGGCAACATCTACAACGGACTCGTCCGCGTCGCCAACGGAATCAATCCCGATCAGGCGTACCTGGTGCCGAATGCGACCAGCCCCGCCGTGCTCGCCGTGCCTACCGGCGCGCCGCGCGGCATGTACCCCAGTCGCAGTTCGTGGGCGCCGCGAGTCGGCCTCGCGTATGCCATCAACGAGAAGACCATCATCCGCACTGGCGCGGGCCTCTTCTACGACCGCATTCAGGGCAACCCCACCATGTACACCCTGAACAACCCGCCCTATGTCGGCAGCTCTCAGTTCCAGTCCGGCAACCTCTCCAACATCGCCGGCGGCGCCACCGTGAATGCTCCGTGGGGCACGCTGCAGACCATGGACCCGAACCTCCAGACGCCCTACTCCGAGCAGATCAGCTTCGGCATCCAGCGCGAACTTCCGCTGCGCGTCTTCACCGAAGTGGATTACGTCGCGACTCTCGGCCGCCACCTGCTGACCGAACCGGATATCAATCAGCCTTCGTGGTCCACGCTCGCCGCCGCTCCCTCTACGGTCAACCTCAACAGCATCCGCCCCTATGCCGGCTACTCCATCATCCAGCAGTTCAACAGCGCCGGAACCTCCAACTACCACGCCCTGCAAACGCGCGTCGAACGCCGCGTGGGCAAGGTGATGATGACAGCCTCCTACACGTTCTCCAAGAACCTGTCCGATGCCTCGTCCGATACCGAGAACAATTTCAACGCTTCCAACATCCACCTCATGTACGGTCCGGCCTACTCTTCCAACGCCGGTTCGTCGGTGGATGTCCGTCACTCGTTTGTCTCCACGCTGATCTGGAATATGCCGAATCTGCGCCGTGAGAGCCGCTTCCTCCGCTACCCCTTCGGCGGCTGGCAACTCAGCACCATCATCCATCTGCAGAGCGGCTTCTATTACACCGTGACCGGCAGCACGCTGCTCGGCACGCGTGTCGCGGATTACCTTGGAGGGCCCACCAAGTTGGCCGATGCCGGGCCCAACGGCTGGTTCAATCCCGCCGCCTTCGCCGCCGCGCCGCAGGGGCGTTTCGGAACCTCCGGGGCCGGGAATATCGAGGGGCCGGGCATGCAGATCTACAACCTCTCCATCTCCCGCTTCTTCAACCTCCGCCAGGATGGCAAGATGAATATCCGCATCCGCGCGGACTTCCTCAACGCCTTCAACAACGTGAATTTCCAGGCGCCCGCCACCACCATCACCAGCAGCGGTTTCGGCACCATCTCTTCCGCCTACCCGCCGCGCAACGTCCAGTTGGGCGCAAAATTTACTTTCTAAACGCAAAAAAACCTGCGGCGCGCTGTGAGACGCGCCGCAGGTTCGTAATTCCCGCCCGTTTCAATTCCTGTTATTGATCGTCGTCTTCGTCGTCGCTCAATCCCTCGGCCTGCTTGCGGTCCGCCTCTTCCTGGCATTTCAGGCAGAGCATGGCCCACGGCACCGCCTTGAGGCGTTTGGGGCTGATCTCTTCCTCGCATTGCACACAGATTCCGTAGCTTCCGTCTTCCACGCGCCCCAGCGCGCCGCGCAAATTGCGCAGTTGCAGGGTCTCGTGATTCAGCAGCGCGATCGTCAAATCCCGTTCTGTATTGAGCTGCACGGCGTCGAAACTGTCGGGAGCCTGCTGAATCACAATATCTTCCCGCTTCGATCCGTTATCCGTGATCGCCGCCATTCGGGCCTCGAGTGCCGCTTTCAAACTGTTCATTTCCGATTTCGTCATCGTGGCCTGTTGTCTTCCGAATCCCTCGCTCCGGCGCTCATTTGGGAGGCGAGAGTTTCCGCTTCAAATCCGGCCAGAACTCCGTGGCCAGATTCTTGACCAGATCGAATCCCAGGGTGATCGAACCCTGACCTACTCCCAATCCGAACGTGTCAAGGCGCTTAGGATACCAGAGATTCGAGAGAAATGCCGACCCATAGGCGCTGCCCACGCGCCAGGTGGAAAATGTTTCGGTGCCTTTATCGGTCTTGGTGAGAATCGTGCCGCGCACCGCGTGACCCACTCGCTTCACCCACGAACCCTGGTGCGCAGGGAAGTACCGCGGATCCTGATGCAGGGTCGCATCCAATCCAAACGCCAGACCGTTGTGGATCAGCGATGCCCCGAACGTGGAACCCACCCGTTCGCCATACGCGTCCCAGCCTTGCCCCCACTCCCGCGGACTGTTCGTCTCCTGTAACAGTCCCGCGTAAGCCAGCACCCCCAGCGCGGACACCGGGCTAACCGTGGCCTTCCAGTGCATGCTCAATTTGTCATTGACGTCCATCGCAACCACTGGTGCAGTTGCCGGTCCAGCTGCCGGTTGCTGAGCCAGGCCCGCACAGGGGGCGGCTGCCGCGATCCACAAGGCGCAGAGCAAGCGCACGAATATCCAGTTCCTTCCTTGGTTTGTGAGAATCTTACCAGTGTATCGGATCTGGGCGCTGCCATGAAGCACTGCCATTCGCCATTCGCCGCCGTGAACTCCACTGTGAACTCCACTGCCCCCGGCGCTCTGGCGATGTGTTATTGATAGTGCGCATGACGCTTCCCCGCCTCCTCGCCGCCCTTGCCATGTCCGCTCTTCCCGGCGCGCTGCCGCCTGCCGTGGCCGCCGAATTCCGCGCCGCCAGTTACGGTGCGGTCGGGGACGCCAAGACCCTCAACACCGCCTCCATTCAGAAGGCCATCGATGCCGCCGCCCGCTCCGGCGGCACCGTCACCTTCACCCCCGGAATCTATCTCACCGGCGCCCTCTTCCTGAAATCCCACATGGAATTCCGCCTCGATGCCGGCGTCGAACTCCGTGGCGTGCAGGATCTCGCCGCCTACCCCGTCATGCCCACCCGCGTCGCCGGAATCGAGATGAAGTGGCCCTCCGCCCTGCTCAACGTCTACCGCCAGACCGCTGTCAAAATCACCGGCAAGGGTTCGCTCGATGGCGATGGCAAGATCTGGTGGGACCAGTATTGGAAGTTGCGCCGCGAAGAGTACGAGCCCAAAGGCATCCGCTGGGCGGTCGATTACGATTGCCAGCGCCCGCGCCTCATCCAGATCTTCGATTCCACCGAGATCGATCTCTCCGGCCTCACCCTCAAACGCTCCGGCTTCTGGACCGTGCACATCTGCTACTCCCGCCGTGTCACCGCCGATGGACTGGTGATCCGCAACAACATCGGTGGCCGCGGCCCCAGCACCGATGGCATCGATATCGATTCCTCCTCCGACGTGCTCGTCACCCACTGCGACATCGAGTGCAATGACGATGCCATTTGCCTCAAAGCCGGCCGCGATGCCGATGGCCTCCGCGTCAATCGCCCCTCGGAGAAGATTCGCATTCTCGATAACACCGTCCGCTCCGGCGCAGCCGGCGTCACCATTGGCAGCGAAACCTCGGGCGGTATCCGCGATGTCGAAGTCAAAGGCCTCCGCGTCCTCTCCACCCTCCCCACCGATGTCCCTGCGGGCATCCTGTTCAAGAGCGCCAGCACCCGCGGCGGTACCATCGAGAACATCCGCATCTCGGACGTAGTCACCGAAGGCGTGGCCACGCCCGTCAGCGTTACCCTCAACTGGAACCCCGCCTACAGCTACGCTAAGATCCCCGACGCCATCAAAGACTTCCCCGACTATTGGCGCACCCTCACCGAAGCGGTGCCGCCTGAGAAGGGCATGCCTCAATTCCGCGATGTCCGCGTCTCCAACTTCAAGTCCACCGGGGCGCAACGAGCCTTCGCCGTCAGTTCCTATCCCGAGGCGCCTCTGGTAGACTTCCAGTTCACCAACATCGAAATCGAAGCCAAGACCGCCGGCTCCATCGCCAATTCAAAAAATTGGAAAATGCAGGACATTCGCATCCAGACCGCCGATGGCAGTACCCTCACCGTAAAATAGATCAACTCATGCGTTCCTCTTCTGTAGTCTTCACGGTGCTCTGTCTCGCCGCGCCCCTGTTCGCTCAAGACCTCTTTGCGCAAGACAACGACCCCGGCGCCCGCCTCTTCGCCAACCGCTGCGCCGTCTGCCATGGCGCGGACGCCAATGGCGGTGAACGCGGACCCGCCATCCGCACCCGCCTTGGCGATCGCAATGATCAGGAACTCACCGCGCTTGTGCTTGAAGGCCTCCCCGCGCAGGGCATGCCGCCCATCGCCGTCAACGCCCTGGAAATTCCCTTTCTGCTTGATTTCCTGCGCACCCTTCAGCCCGTTGAGAAGCCTGTCTTCGAGCCCCTCACCGTCACCACCACACAGGGCAAGCCGCTCTCCGGCGTGATCCTCAATCGCGGCTTCTACGATCTGCAACTGCGCACGCCCGACAGTCGCGTGCACCTGCTCCGCCGCGAAGGCGAACGCTACCGGGAAGTCACCTCTGACAGAGATTGGCCCGGCTATAATGGCGATCCGGGCGGCAACCGCTACACGACGCTCTCGCGGATCACTAAGGCCAACGTCGGCCGCCTCGCTCCCCAGTGGATGTTCACCATCCCCAATAGCGGCCGCATGCAGGTTACTCCGATTGTGGTCGGCGGCATCATGTATGTCACCGTCGCCAACGAATGCTACGCCCTCGATGCCGGCACC
>CAIRBY010000540.1 GCA_903876865.1 uncultured Acidobacteriia bacterium | reverse complement strand
TTGGTGAGGGCCTCCTGCTGGTTGGCCTGGCTGGTGAGGAAGGCCTCTTTCTTGAGCAGGAATTCGCTGTAGCCGCCCTCGACGCGGAAGATGCCACCGGGGTATTCGCGGCCGATCTCCGCCATGTCATTGACCACGTTATCGAGGAAGTAGCGGTCGTGACTGACGACGACGCTGGCGAAGGTGGCGGAGGCGAGGAGCTTTTCGAGCCACTGAATGCCTTCGAAATCGAGGTGATTGGTGGGCTCGTCGAGGAAGAGGACGTCGGGGGATTGGGCGATCTCGCGGGCGATGGCGAGGCGGCGCTTCCAGCCGCCGGAGAGGGATTCGGTGAGCGCCGTGCCATCGGCAAAACCGGCGCGGCCGAGGCTCTGATTGATGCGCGCGGAGTGGTCCAACTCGTCGAGGTGTTCGCTGGCAATGGCGGCGGCGAGGACCTGTTCGACGGTCTGGCCGGGAGAAAATTCGGCATCCTGGGGGACATAGCCGACGCGCGTATTGCGGCGCATGGAGACGCTGCCGCCATCGGGTTCGAGTTGCAGGGCGAGGATGCGCAGGAGGGTGGATTTGCCGGCGCCATTGCGGCCGATGAGGCCGAGGCGTTCGCCTTCGGAGATGCCGAGCGCGATGCCTTCAAAGAGCAGGCGCGAGCCGTAGGATTTGGTGAGACCGGTACAACTTTCGAGAAGCGCCATTATTCGTACCGCAGCGCTTCCACGGGGTCGAGGCGGGCCGCTTTGGTAGCGGGCCAGACGCCGAAGAAGACACCGATGATCACGGAGACGCTGAAGCCGGTGATGAGCGCCCAGGCGGGGACCTTGGAGGGCAGCGAGGGCACGAGCGCGCCGATGGCCATGGTGATGAGCACGGCAATGATGATGCCGAGGGTTCCGCCGACGCCGGTGAGGGTCATGGCTTCGACGAGGAACTGGCCGACGATATCGCGGCGGCGCGCGCCGAGGGCTTTGCGCACGCCGATCTCGCGGGTGCGTTCGGTGACGCTGACGAGCATGATGTTCATGACACCGATGCCGCCGACCAACAGGCCGAGCGCGGAGATGGCGATGGCGACGAGACCGATCAGGCCCGTGATCTTATCGAACTGCTGAATGATCTGGTCCGGGGTGGAGATGGCGAAGTCATTGGCCGCGCCGGTGGGCACGCGGCGGATGCGGCGCATCACGCCTTCGACTTCCGCATAGGCTTCTTCGCGGCGGCCGGGCTTGGCCTTGGCCGTGATCATGAGGCGGTCTACCTGCGGATAGCGGAGGCGGGCGGTGCGCAAGGGAATCACGATGGCGTTGTCCTGGCCGTTCTCGCCGAAGAAGCCGCCCTTGGCCTTGGCATAGACGCCGATGATGGTGTACTCGGCGCCATCCAGCATCATGGTGGCGCCGATGGGGTTCAAGGCGGGGTAGAGCGAATCGGCGACGTTGGAACCGATGACGGCGACGTGGGCCTGGCGCTGATCCTCCTCGGCGGAGAAGTAGCGGCCGAGGGCGAAATCGCGGGGCGAGATCTCGCCCATGTTGGGCGATTGTCCGGCCACGTTGATGTTCTCGGATTCGAAGCCGGGCACATGGGCGGTGATGGGCTTGCCATCGACCACGGGCGGGATGTAGATCTGCTCGCCGATATCGGCCACGGAGGAAGTCCAGTGGCGGATGAACTCGACGTACTCGGATTTCATGGGACGGCGCTTGCGCTCTTTGGGAGGCTCCTGGCCGGGATCGCCGGAGGTCTTGTAGAGGAAGATGTTGTCGGGGCCGAGTTCCTGGAAGAAGACGACCACGCCCTCGCGCAAGCCGGTGAGGAGCGAGGCCACGGTGACCACGGTGGTGATGCCGATGACGATGCCGAGCACGGTGAGCAGCGAGCGGAAGCGGTGGGCGCTGACGGCCTGCAAAGCGAGTTTGACGTTTTGTACAGTGCTGATGTTCACGAGTTACTCCGCACGCAGGGCCACCACGGGATCGAGTTTCGCGGCGCGGGACGCGGGATACCATCCCGAGGCCACGCCCACCACGCTGGAGACTACGAGCGAGAGCAGCACGTAGGCCATGGTGATGTGAAGAGAGAGTTCGAAGGCACGGCCGAGGATCGCGGTGACGACGGCGCCGACCGCCACGCCCATCGCGCCGCCGAGGCTCGAGAGGAAGACGGCCTCGATCAGGATCTGCATCATGATATCGCCGTGGCGTGCGCCGAGCGCTTTGCGGATGCCGATTTCGCGGGTGCGTTCGGTGACGCTGACGAGCATGATGTTCATGATGACGATGCCGCCCACGACGAGCGAGATGCAGGTGACGGGCACGACGACGGCGGCGATCAGGCCGAGGATCTGATCGATGAAGCCGCGGATCGCATCCGGCGTGAGTACGTCGAAGTTATCGTCCTGGCCGGGGCGCGCGTGGAAGCGGGTGCGGAGGACGACGCGGGTCTCATCGAGCGCGCTATCCAGAGTGAGGCCGCTGCCGGCGCGGGGGCGGCCGAAGAGGGCGAAGCCGTTGCCGGGGCCGTACATGCGATTGAAGGCGGTGATGGGGATGTAGACCGAGTTATCCTGATCGCGGCCGAAGACGCTGCCGAGATGCTCTTGCACGCCGACGACGGTAAATTCGAGGCCTTCGATGCGGACGACCTGATTGAGGGGCGAGACATCGCCGGGGAAGAGGGTGGTGCGGACGGTATCGCCGATGACGGCGACGAGCGAGCGCGCGCGGTCTTCCTGTTCGGTGAAGAAGCGTCCATCGACGACGCCGATATCGCGGATATCGGCGAGGGCCGAAGCCGCGCCGAGGATCGAGCTGTCTTCGCAGATCTGGCCTTCCCGTTTCACGTCCGAGATGTGCTGGCGGTAGGGGCTGAAGAGGACGCGATCGCCGACGATGGATTGGGCGAAGCGCGCATCGTCCGTGCGGATCGGCTTGTTGCGCTTGATCTTCTCGAACAGTTGGCGGCGGCTGAGGCGGCCGTTGGCGGCGATCTGCGCCACCATGAAGGATTCGGAGCCGAAGGCTTTGGCGGTGCTCTGCTCCGCGTACACGCCGAGGCCTTCGATGGCGGCGCCGACCATGATCACGCTGGCGACGCCGATGATCACGCCGAGCAGCGTGAGGAAGCTGCGCAGCTTGTGCGAACGGATCGAATCCATCGCGAGCCGGAATGCGTTTTGGAAATTTTGCCAGGACCGGACGAGTCCCGAACTCTCTTGTGGCATGAAGGTGTTCTTTCTTCCAGGATAACGTAAGATGTAGGTTCGGCAGAACCAATGCCCCTACTTCGACTGGCATATTCGACGCAATTTCTGATCGCCCTGATTGCAATTTTCATTTTGTGGAGTCAGGTGGGTGGACAGACGCACCTCGATCTGCTGCCGTGGCACGTGAAACTGGCGCTGGCGTGCGCGGCGGCCTACTGCATTGTGCGGGCGACGATGGCGGCGGTGGGCAACGAGCGCGGGTGGAATGCGCAGAGCGTGGCGTGGCTGGGGTTGACGGTGGCGGTGCTGGTGGTATGCGGCATGGCGTCGTACTGGGCGCACGTCAATCTGGAAGATGCCGATGAGGAGGCGCAGCAGGACGCGCCGATTTCGCGGATGGTGCGGCCGGGCGGCGCGGGGCAGATCGGAGGGTAGGGGTGAGGAGAGCGGCGGTCAGCGGCTCTTGGGAGAAGTGGCGCGCTTGGATCGGATGGCCTCGGCGGTTTCCGGGCCGTCTCGCGGTGCGATAGGCATCGGGGGAGTATCCGGGTACTCGACCAGATAGACGCCGCCTTGATGCGGCAAGACTGAAGAGTTGGCAGGCGGAACCGCCCAATGCGAGCGCAATCAGCCACTTTGCAGGCGTCCTTGCCTTTCGTGGGGCGCTCCCCGTGGATCGTGTCCGACAATCGCGGCTGGCGTCCCCGGCGGCCTTTTGAACGTCGCAGGCATTTGATTCTTCGTTGGAAGAGCGGGACCAGGGGGTCCCGCGCGGACGAGGGCGTCCGCCCCACCAGGTCCGGCGGAGTTCGGGGCTGCGGCAGTTTCCGAGCCGTCTCGCGGAACACATCATCCCGGGATATCCGGGTACTCGACCAGATAGCCGCCGCGCTCATCCGCGGAAAGTGGGCGAACCGTGAACTGATACTGATCCAGATTTCGATTGGTGGGTGCTCTCATTGGTTTCCAGGCGAGCACAGGAGACCGCATCCGGCAAGAAAGGTAGCTCGGTTCCGTTGAGGGTGCTCCAAAGGTAGGGTAGGCGTTTTCGCCTGCCAACCCGGCAAGACTGAAGAGTTGACAGGCGGAACCGCCTGCCCTACCTCCACGCGATCGGTCCACTCATTTGGCGCTTATGGGGCGATCTCTCACAACTCCGCGAGATTGCTCAGGGCGCGGCGGCTGGCGACTTCGGCGCCGACTTCGGTGACCAGGATGCGGTCGCCTTCGTGAAGGAACTCGCGCAGGATGTCCTTCAGCTGGGTGGCCGAATGGGTGCTGCGGAGGCCCCACTGGCCGGCGAGGACGGGACGCGCTTCGAAGGTTCGCAGGCGCGCCCGGAGGGAGGCGTAATCACCCTCGTGGAGCAGGTCGCAGGAGACCAGATATAGTTTGAGTGACACGGCTCCATTACAGGCGAATAAAAGGCGAATGTCAAGTGCGGTATGTTACGCTTTGCGTTATGCGCCGTAATGCTCTTGGTATTTTTCTCTGCCTGACTCTGCCTGCTTATGGTTGGGGACCGGAAGGCCACAATCTGGTAGCCCGCCTGGCGGCGGCTCACCTGACACCCCAGGCGGCGGCAAAAGTGAAAGAGATTCTGGGAGCGGATACGTCCATGGCTTCGATTTCCAGCTGGGCGGATCAGATCCGCCGCTCGCGCGCGGAGACGGGACCGTGGCACTACATCGATATTCCGATCGACAAACCGCATCTGGACATGGCCCGCGATTGCCCCAAGGGCGACTGCGTCCTCACCAAGATCAAGGAGTTCGAGAAAGTGGTGGTGGACCCGGCGGCAGCGCCGGAGAAGCGCAAGGAAGCGCTGATGTACATCGTGCACTTCGTGGGCGATATGCACCAGCCGCTGCACTGCTCCGACAATGGCGACAAGGGCGGCAACGACGTGAAGACCGAATTCGCGGGACGCAACGGCAACCTGCACAGCGTGTGGGATAGCGGGCTGCTGGGCCGCATCGGCGACGAGAACGCGATGTTCGCGATGCTCTCTAAAGACCTGACCGACAAGCGCGCGAAGAAGCTGGGCAAGGGAACGGTGGAAGAGTGGGCGGAGCAGTCGCACAAGGCGGGGCAGAAGGTGGTCTACGGCAAGCTGCCGAAGGTCGCGAAGGGCACGCCGGAGAAGCTCGACGCCACGTATGAGAAGGCGGCCGATCCGGTGGTCAAAGAGCAGTTGGAAAAGGGCGGCGCACGGCTGGCGGCCACGCTGAACGCGATGCTGAAATAGCGATTACTCGACCTTCAATTTGGCGAGGGTGCCGGAGAGGCGCACGTCTTTGACGCCATCGTTGAGGACGAGCACGAGGCGTCCATCTTCCTGGGTGCCGCCGCGGCCGGTATAGGCTGCGCCCTCTTCGGAGCGGAGGGTGAGGGTGTTGAGGCGCAGGTGCGGTCCGGCTTGCCACCAGGAGAGATCGAAGGCTCCGGCGGCGCTGCGCATGGGCAGGCCGCCCAACTCAATCGCGCCGGTGGTGAAGGCGCCTTCCCCGGAGAGGTTGGTGAGCAGTTGCAGGCCGGTGCCGAAGGTGCCGAAGGTGCCGGAGGCCTCGAGCTTGCCGGATTGCCAGGGGAGGCCCGCCACCTTGGCGGTGAGCGTATAGTTCGGGCGCGAGCCGCGCAGGTTCACGTCGAGTTTGCCGGTGACGGCGGCGTGATCGAGCGTGGCTTGGATGGCTTCAAGTTGCACGCGCGCCACATCCCACAACAGACGGGCGCGGAAGTTCTCCAGGTGCGCGCCGGCGAGAGCGAGATCTGCGATCTGCAGGGCGCCATCGAGATTGCGTTCGCGCAGCCAGTCCGTAACCATGGGGCGGCCGAGGGTGCGGGCCAACAGGTTGGTATTGCGGCGCAGGGTGGGCATCAACTGCGTCTCCACCTCCGCCGCGTCCCAGGATTCGGCGCGCAAACGGAGGCGATGGGGACGGGGCGTGCCGGGTTCATAGCGGTAATCGCCGGTGAAGGGGAGTTTGCCCACCTGGCCCTCGATGCGGTCCATCACGAGGCGGGCGCGTTCGATCTGGGCGCGGGCGGTGCGCAGTTGCACGGGTTCGGCGAGGCCGGGGACGGCGATGGCGGCGTCCTTCAAGGCGAGGGTGCCGCTCCACCCGGCATCCGCGGACTGCTGGTGATAGTGCAGGTTGCCGCTCCACTGCCCGGAAGTGAGTTGTTCGAGGCACGGCACGGCGGTGAGCGCGGCCTGGGCGCGCAGCGATTCCACCTGCATGGCGTCGGTAGAGATATTGAGGTCGAAGGTCTGGGACTCGAGCGCGTAATCGGCTTCGATGCGGGCCTCATCGTGTTCCCCGCCGTGATCGCCCCCGTGAACGAGCGCGGGGGAGAGGCGGGCGTGGCCGTGGTCCAGAATCAGATGGGCCTGTTCGAAGCGCACGGGCGGCGAATCGGGGATGGTGAGGGCGGTATCGTGGAAGGCGATTGCGCCCTGCCAGCTGCCCTGCCCGGAGTAGCCGATGGCGCCATCCATGGTGCCGGCCAATTGGAGCTTGGGCGGAAACTGCGCGCCCATGTGGCGGGCCAGTTCGAGGATGGGCGCGACGGGGAACTGATGCCAGTTCAGGCTCACGGCCCAGCGCGGCTGGGAGAGATAATCGCTGGCGCGGAAGTGGAGCGTGACGGGCAGGGTGCCGCCGCCCGCGGTATTGGAGTGCAATTCGAGCTGCTGATTGATGACGTCGAGACGCCCGTTGATATCGAGCGGCCAGCCCTGCGCATTGGAGGGCATCATATCCCAGCGGTGCACATCGGCGATATCGACGCGGCCGGTGATGCCGAGATTGCTGAGCGGGCCGGCGAGGTGGAGGCGCGAAGTGAGGGTGCCGTGGACGCCGAGATCCTGCCCGGTGGCGAGGGCGGTGAGTTCCCCGAGCGCGGCGCGATCGGCGCGCAGATCGAGGGCGACGCGGCCGAGTTCGCCATACCACTTGCCTTTGAGTGTGAAGAGGCCGAGGCCCTGCGCGGGCCGGTCCGTGCGGGCGGGCTTGGCGGAGCAGTCGATTTTCCAATCGGCGCCGGAGGGTGAGAGGTCGAGATCGGTCTCGGTGAGGTAGAAGACGTTCTTGGTGTCGCCGAACTTGAAGTGGATGCGGCTATCGCGGACGTGAATGGCCGGGGCCGCGCGCATGGCGGAGAGGTTGACGAAGGAGGAGAAGTTCCAACGGCCCCACTCCGAGGCCGGACCGGACTTGGTGAGGTTGATGCTGGCGCCATCGAGGCGGATGGCTGCGATGACGAAGCGTCCGCCGAGCAGCGACCAGATGCTGGGCACGACTTCCATGGAGCCGGGCTCCTCGATATAGGCGACTGGCTCCATGCCGATGGCGGGGTCTTCGTAGATCACGACGCGATCGACGGAAAAGCCCGGCCCTTTGAAGAGGCTGAAGCGGACTTTGCCCAGCTCGACGCGGCGTCCCAGGGCGCGCTCGAGGGAGGCTTGGAGGCGGCTGCCATAGGCCTCGGGAGTGAGGGAGGGGACGATGAAGCCGGCGAGCACGACGAGCACGAGCAGGATGCCGAGGATGCGGAAGACGAGGCGCCAGTTCACTGGGCGGCCTCCAGAAGGCGGCCGTAGGCGGCGGCGTCATCGATATCGGCGAGGATGCCGGGATCGTCCACGTCCAGGAATTCAGTATCGGCGGCGTGGGCGCGGACGATGTCGCGGGCGGCGCCGGAGTGGGGGAGCGCGAGGAATTCGGGGATGAGGTCGCGCGAGAACCAGATGGGGTGGCCGCGTTCGCCCTGGTAGCGCGGCACGCGCAGGAGGGAAGGCTTCGGGGCCAGCAGGGGGGCGAGCAGGGCGGCCAGAGTGGCGGGAGCGACCGCGGGGTGATCGACGAGGGTGAAGAGCACACCCTGGGCGGACGCGGGCACGGCGCGCAGGCCGCACTGCATGGAACTGGTCTGGCCGGTGCGGTAATCGGGATTGGTGACGAAGGTGGCGGGGCGTGTGACGCCGGCGCGGATGGCTTCGGCGTGCGCGCCGAGGACGACGATCACGGGGTCGCAGCAGGCGGAAAAGAGGCCGGTCAGAGTATCCAGAAACGTGGCGTCCCGGTAGCGCAGGAGCGCTTTGGGGGAGCCCATCCGGCTGGACTCTCCGGCGGCGAGAATGAGAGAGGCGTTCACTAGGAGAGCACGGTCCGCTCGGAATTGCCGGCACAAACCGACATGGAAAGCGCGCGCCACTGAGAGGCGGCGTTGCGGCGCACGGCGATCATCTCCGCGGTTACGGAGATGGCGATCTCCTCGGGCGAGATGGCGCCGATATCGAGGCCCATGGGCGCGTGGATGCGGTCGAACGCCGCGCGCGGAATGCCCTGTTTTTCCAGTTCGCGGATGACGTTGAGGACTTTGCGCTTGCTGCCGATCATGGAGATGTAGCGGGCTGGAGTGGCGATGGCGAGTTGGAGCACGCGCATATCGTCGCGGTGGCCGCGGGTCACGATGATGATGTAGCTGGTTTCGTTGATGGGCAGTTTCGGGAAGATCTCTTCGTACTCGGCGGCATGCACGGCGACGGCTTCGGGGAAACGCTCGGTGTTGGCGAAGCTCTCGCGGTCATCGACGACGACGCTGGCAAATCCAGCCAGGGTCGCGACTTTGGAGAGGCTCTTGGAGATGTGGCCCGCGCCGAAAATGTAGGCGTGCGGGACGGGCAGCACGGGTTCGACAAAGACGTCCAATTGGCCTCCGCAGATCAGTCCGTTATCGTAGGCGGCGTCCTGACCGAGGTTGAAGGTGAGGTGTTTGGGCTTTTCGGTTTCGATGACTTCGCGGGCGGCGTTCCACACGTCGGCTTCGACGCAGCCGCCGCCGATGGTGCCCGCGATGGAGCCGTCTTCCCGCACCAGAAGTTTGGCGCTCTCGTAGCTGGGGATCGACCCGCGCACCTCGACGATGGTGGCGAGGGCGCATTTCTGCCCCAGATTGCGAAGCCGCACCAACTCCTCGTAAATGTCCATTCGATGACGATTATATCGTGATGCCAGAGTGCGGGGCGCGGAGAGTGGGGAGTGGGGGCGGAGGACGGATTTCAGAAACTCCTCGAGCGTTGCGCCGCCCTCCAAGTACTCGAATGGAGTCTGGACCGTGGCGGGGCTAAAGTCCGAGCCGGGGACTACACTTCCGAGTGGACCACTTCCGGTTTGCGATGCAACCGCAAGCTGTCGCACTTCCCCTGGCTCGATCGACGCCCGCGACTCTCCCTGTGGCTCCTAACGCAAGGTGGTCACGAACTGACGGATTTGGAGCAGGACCTCCGACTCGTTAGAAAAGAAGATGTAGTGATTGGCTCCAGGCAGTTCGACGACAGTAGCGGCCGGCACATCGCTCCTCATGCGGTCGATGGCACGCCGCGCAAAGTCGAACTCCCAGGCCAAGACTTGCTCCATCGCGGCGCGTTCCTCTGCGGTCCGGGGCTGGTAGCGTTCCACCTGCTTTTCCAGGGACGCCGGCAAAGTGAAAAAGGCGAGCACAGGCACTCGAATACCGGAATAGTCCGGCTTTCGCATTCCCGCGGTGATGGCGTTCTGGACGCTTACTGGCGTCCGGTATTCGCCCACGCTCCCGTCGGAGTTTGTGGCGTAAACGTTGCGCAATTCAGATTCGGGAAAAGCCATACCCAAGCTGCGCATCTGCCACTCCCTATACGCCTGAAAGGATCGGCGATCTTCTGGAGAAGTCTTTGGGTACCCCGTATTCATCGTGTGTGGCAGCTTCTTTCGAAGTTCCATGTAGGGTCCCCAATCGAAGGTCGGATCAGCGGTGGAATCCATGTAGATCAGTCCGGCCGCGCGATTTGGATGGGCTGACGCAAGAGCCGTGAGTTCCTTACCGCCGAGTGAGTGGCCGGCCAGAACCGGGCTGTCGATATGAAGCGAGTCCAGGACCGTAAGAACGTCATCTCCCAGCCGCTGTGCACCGTAACCCGAGTCCGGGTGGCTGGAAGCGCCGTATCCCCTTCGCGTTATGGCGTAGACGTGACTGAAACGCGTCAGCTTCACTGCAAGGTCATCAAAAATGTGGGCGCTGTGCCCGGAGCCGGTCAACAGGACGAGCGCACGGCCGGATCCTCCCCAGTCCAGCACTTCGAGTTGGACTCCGTCTTCGACACGGACGAAATGGACCTGGTGAGGCGATGGGTCTTTCCACTGCGGCGTCTGCGCGCACAGAGATGTGACGGCCAATGCTGTAACCGTCGCATATTTGATGAGCTTGTGTCGCATGCACCTCATATTATGAGACACATCGCTCCGAATTGTCCAAGCCGCGGCTGCTTACGCACCACTCGGAACTTGAACGGGAGCGGCCAACTTGACGAAAAACGCCCGTTGCTGACATTCGCCGGAATAGATCCTCCCTGACGCCGTAGCGTTACTTCGAAGGTCAACTGGCCATGGCTACGAAATCCGGCATCGGGTTCGCCGACTGCGCCAGCCGAACTTCCGGCCGCCATTCGAAAAGTTGAGTAACCCACCGATTCCTCCGACGAAGCAAAGGTTACGTGATTGCCAGAGTCATGGCGTCCTTGCTGCCAATGCTCGTGTCGTGTGCCTTGGCGCCGCTGAATGACAGCGCGCGACGGTCACTGCCGTAGTCCAGCGTCGGAGCGGGGAGCATTACATTCTTGGTGGTGAATGCCCACTTGTTGCCCGCCACCGTGCCGATCTGGAATCCCAGATCCACCACGGTCTTGTTGAAC
>CAIRBY010000539.1 GCA_903876865.1 uncultured Acidobacteriia bacterium | reverse complement strand
GTACGATCCGCTTTCGCAGAAGGAGTTCTACCAGCTCTTCGCGTATTTCAATCGCGTGCCGGACGAGAAGGGCTTTGTGTGGAACTACGGCAACGAAGAGCCGCTGGTGAAGGCTCCGCTGCCGGAGCAGGCGCAGAAACTGGCGTCGTTGGATGCGCGGGTGGAGGCGGCGCGGCAGGCGGTGGAGGGGTTGCAGCCGCGATTGCGCGAGGCACAGCGGCAGTGGGAGCGCGGCGCGAAGCCGGCGCCCGAGGCGGGGTGGGTGCCGGGCGAGGGGATGGTGTTCCGGCAAGCGACAGCTGGGCTGAACACGGAGGCGCTGAAGGTGGGCGGATGCGAGGCGGCGGGAGCGCCGTGCACGTGGAGCGGCGGGCGCTTCGACGGGGTGCATTTTCTGGAAACGGACGTTAAGGCGGCGGACTTCGATTACCTGCAGCCGTTCACGTTCGCGGCGTGGATCGACGCGGAGACGCCGAACGGCGCGATTGTCTCTCATGCCGAGGATTTCTTCGAAGGCATGGGGCACGGGCTGTATCTGGTGGACGGCAAGCTGCGCGTACACATTCTGCGGCGGTGGACGGATCTGGGGATCCGGGTGGAATCCGCGGAAGCGATTCCGCTGCACCGGCGCGAGCACGTGATGGTGACGTATGACGGCGAGCGCAAGGCGGCGGGGGTGCACCTGTATCTGGACGGGCGTCCGCTGGCGGTGAAGGTGTTGTTCGATCAGAACACGGAGCCGATCCATCTGCCGAAGGCGCCACTGCGGGTGGGAGCGGGTGCGGGGTTGCGGTTCCGCGGCGCGATCGAAGAGGCGATGGTGTTCAATCGGGCGTTGAATTCGACGGAGGCGGCGGCGCTGGCGGTTGCGGACGATGTGGCGGCGATTGTGGCGCTGCCGGAGGGGCGGCGGACGGCGGCACAGGCGGCGAAGGTTGCGGCGTTCTACCTGGAGCGGGCGGCTCCGGCGGAGTTGCGCGCGCCCATCGCGGAGTTGGCGAAGCTGCGGGCGGAGCGGAAGCAGTTCCACGATAAGATTCCGAGCGTGATGGTGATGGCGGAGGCGGCGACGCCGCGCGATACGTTTGTGCTCAAGCGCGGGGCGTATGACAATCCCGGCGAGAAGGTGACGGCGGGGGTGCCGGCGATGCTGCCGCAGCCGCGCGCGGAGTGGCCGAACAACCGGTTGGGGCTGGCGCGCTGGCTGGTGGATGGGGCCAATCCGCTGACGGCGCGGGTGACGGTGAACCGCTTCTGGCAATCGTATTTCGGGTACGGGATTGTGAAGACGGTGGACGATTTCGGCGCGCAGGGCGAGTTCCCCGTGCATCCGGAACTGCTGGACTGGCTGGCGACGGAGTTTGTCGCGAGCGGCTGGGATGTGAAGGCGCTGCAGAAGACAATCGTGATGAGCGCGACGTACCGGCAGGAGTCGCGGGCGAGCGCGGAGCTGTTGCAGAAGGACCCGGACAACCGGCTGCTGGCGCGCGGTCCGCGCTTCCGGCTGGGTCCGGAGATGATCCGCGATCAGGCGCTGGCGGCGGCGGGGCTGCTGGTGGAGAAAGTGGGCGGGCCCTCGGTAAAACCGTATCAGCCGGCGGGGTTGTGGCAGGAATTGGGCGGCGGGTCGGGGTACAAGCAGGATCAGGGCGAGGGGCTCTACCGGCGCAGCCTGTATACGTATTGGAAGCGCACGGTGGCGCCGCCGTTCATGGTGAATTTCGATTCGCCGAACCGGGAGCAGTGCACGGTGTTCGAGAATCGCACGAATTCGCCGCTGCAGGCGCTGGACCTGATGAACGACGTCACGTTTCTGGAGGCGGCGCGGAAGGTGGGCGAGCGGATGCTGCTGGAGGGCGGGTCGGAGACGCGGGCGCGGCTGAGTTACGGGTATCGATTGGTGCTGGCGCGCGAACCGCAGGCGGCGCAGGTGCAGATTCTGGAGCGGGCGCTGGAGCGCTTCCGGGCGAGTTTCGCACGCGATGCGGGTGCGGCGGCCGAGTATTTGAAGCAGGGCGATTCGCCGGTGCGCGCTGGGCTGGATGCGGCTGAGCTGGCGGCGTATGCGAGCGTGGGGAGTCTGCTGCTGAATCTGGATGAGGCGGTGACGAAGCAATGAGGGCGGGTCGGCCAGAGAGATCCACGGCGCTTGGCTTCGTTGAAGAGGCTGAAGCTGGGGCAGCTTGTGACGGAGGCCATACCGGCACGGCCGAAGCGTGGGAAGACCGAAGAGCCCGGCCCCCGGGTGAACGAGTCTGGCGGCTGATCTACCAAGCCTGCCCTACTGCGCCTACTGCTCCTCTCGAATAAGGCCCAGCTAGCGGTCCGCCTGCCGCTTCCTGCGCTGTTCGTGCACCAGCGGCAGCGCCGGAGCCGTCCCTTCCATCGGAAACCCTACGAACTCTGCGATCGTGCGCGCCACCTGCGCAACACTGACCTCGTCCTCGGAGCGTCCGCCCGCCACCCCCGGCATCGCCACCACCATCGGCACATTCAAATCGCCCTGCGTCGGCGCGCCGTGGTGCGACCCGCTGCTCTTGCCGAAATAGTGCCCCGGACGCAGCGTCACCACCAGGTCGCCGCCGCGCGCGGATTCGTTCGCCGCCCTCGGACGCACGCTCTCCACCGTCTGCGGGAACTTCTCCAGCAACCGCGCGCCCGCCGCCGCGTCTGCCTGCGGCAGATACACGAACGCCATTCCACCGCTCTGCGCGATCCGCGTGCCCTCCGGCAGCGCATCCCGCATCTCCGCGAGCAATGTGAGGTCCTCGGCGTGCTCCGTCACGTCCGTGCGCCCGTGGTCGCTCGTGAGCAGGAACAGCGTGTGCGAGCGCCACTCCGGGTCCAGCCCCGCGATCACATCCAGCACCTGCCCCACCAGCGGATCGATCACCGTCGCCAGGTAATCCGGCTGCGCGCCGATCCCGCTCGCGTGCCCCGTCGTATCCGCGCCCGTGAAGTAAAGCGTCAGGATCGCCGGCAGTCCGTGCGCCTGCAACTCGGCCACCGCGCGCCCCGCCATCTGCGTATCGAAGCGCTTGAAATCCAGCTTATTGCCGGGCAGGAACGCGCGCGCCTCCGCGGCTGTAGGCGCGGCCGGACGCGACGCGCCCCGCCAGTATTGGTTGTAGGCCACCACGCTGTCGAAGCCCCTCTCGGCGGCAGCTTCGTAGATCGTCTTGGCCAGCAGGTGGCGATTGCCCAGCCCGCCCAGGCACTCCTGCCCGCTCAGCACCGTGAAGCCGTATACGCAGCTCAATCCGGCCGCGCTCATGTAGTCGTAGAGACGCCCGCTCTCGCGGTCGTACCATTGATTCCCGATCACGCCGTGCTGCGCCGGCATCACCCCGGTGGCGATTGTGCCCTGCGCCGCCATCGTTACCGAAGGCGTCACCGTGCTCGCGCGTTCGAACCACACCGCCTGGTCGAAAATGCGCGCCAGGTTTGGAAGGCGCCCCGCCGCGAACACCTGTTCGAAGGTGTCGCGGCGCACGCCATCCACATCGAGTAATACCGCCCGCCGTGCAGGCTCCGCCGCGCGCGCGCAGCCTGCCAGCGCCAGAACCGCAACCAGTACCCGCATCACTGCACCGGCACCGCGCGGACCGTCGTGAAGCTGTAGAACAGCCGCCCCGCATCCAGCCCCGGCGCCGTGAAGCCCGGAGGCGAAGTCAGCGGCAGGGACATCACCGACACCGTTCCCATACTGTCCGAAGTGCCGATCGTCGCCCCCGTGGGCGGCAGGTCCACCAGGATATTCGGAGGCACCGTAAAAGTGCCGGCCGCAATCGGAACCAGGCACATGAAGCCTCCGCTCTTCTTGGTCTTCTGATCCGTACTGCCACCCGCGATCAGCACGGAAAGCGAGGAGTCGCCGCCGCTCCAACTCACCGTCAGGCCCGCCGCACGGTTAATCGAAGTGACCGTCCCGGCGTTGTTCCACGTGACCGGATTCGCCACCGTCAGCGGCGCCGAGAACGCGCCTACATCCTTGCCGCCCGCCCCCGTGATCGTGTACGAACCGGGATCCAGGAACGCCGGCAGCGTCTGCGAGCCATCCACCGGCATCGTCCCGCCAATCACGCTCATATACGGACCGCTGTTCGCGTTGGGATCGAAGTGCTGCAATTTCTGCGAACCGTTCGGCCCGCTTACGGTGAGCGCGGAACCGGCATCGAGCTGCGTGCTGCTGGAGCTATCCAGGCTCACGCCGCTCGAAGCAAACACGCTACCCGCATCCAGCGGCTTCGTGCTGGAAACGCACGTGCCGATCGGCGGCAGGTTCATGAACGGGCTGAACGCCAGTTCGCCGCCCGCCGGGGTGTTGGAAAACGTGCCCAACCCCACATCGAACGTAGTGTTCACCGGCGGCTTGGTCGAATCGATCGTGCCGCTCATCGCCACCCGCATCAGTCCGATCGTGCCGTGCTTCGCGCCGTTGACCACCGTAGCCGTCATCGGGCTCGCCGTATCCTGGCACTTCTTCCCGTCCGCGCTGATGGCGATGCGCACCGTGTTGCTGACCACTCCGCCCGCGTTGATCTGCACCGGCACCGAACAGCCGGTGGGCGCATCGTCCGGGATGGTGAAGTAGATATTGTCCACCCCGGCGAAAGACGGCGCGCGCCCGCTGTAAATCTTGTTGGCGAGCTTGCCGCCCACACGCACCTCCACCGGTACCGACATATCTCCGCCCGGCGGCGGCGTGCTGTCTCCCGTGCCAATCGGCCCCAAGCCAGTGCCCCACAGAATCGCGATCTGCTTGGGCTTCAGCGGATACGATTGCAGATTCAGCGGCTGATCGGCCGCGCTGTTGTAGTTCTGCACGATGCCCGGTCCCGGCCCGCTCGCCGTGGAGAAGGTGCCGAAGTTCGTGTCCACCACCGTCATCGTGGCCGTGGCGCTCACGTTGCCGTTGTAATTCACCGTGATCGTCACATTGCCGAGCGGCGTATCGCTAGGCAGAATGGCGTTGATCTGCGGCGGCGAAACGAAGTGCAGGAACGCCCGCTTGTTGTAGTTCCCCTGCGAGACCGTCACGATCACGCCGCCCATCGTGTCCGGAATCGGGTAGCCCTGCACCTGCTGATACGGCGCAGGCCCCAGATTGCTGCCATAGATTGTGAAGAACGAACCGCGCGCGATTGTCCCGGAGCGGTTGCTCGCCGCATTCACAATCCCGCCATCGGCGATGTTCGGCGCGGTCGCCGATGCGCCGCCCGCCTGCGTCAGCGTGAAACTCTGCCCGCTCACGCTCACCGTCGCCGTTCGCTGCGACGTGGTCGTGTTGGCGTCCGCCACATAGATCAGGTTCGCCATCCCGCTGCCGGAACTCGGCGATGTCACGCGGAACCACGACCCGGTCACCGTCACCGTAGCCGTCCATGTGCAGCCCGTCTGTGTGGTCAGGCGTACACTGCTGGTGCCGCCCAGCGCGCCCAGCGAGTTCGTGGTTGGCGTCAGCGAATACGTACAGGTGACACCGCCATCCTGCGTCACCGGCACCGTGCGGTTGCCCACCGTGATCGTGCCCGTGCGCTGGCTCGACGTGTTCGGGTCGATCTGGTAAGAGACCGCGCCTGTGCTCGCGCCGATGATGTGAATCCAGCTGACATTCGCGCTCGCCGTCACCGCGCACCCCGGCTGCGTGCTCACGATGATGCTGCCCGTCACACCCGCCGCCGGTACGCTCAGCGTCTGCGGCTGCAGGAAGTACGTGCAGTTCCCCGTGCTGCTGTTGGCGCACTTCGTCACCGTGCGCGATGCCGTCGAGGTCTGTCCGTTGTACGTCACCGTGATCGCCACCGGATTATCCGCCGTCGGATTCCCGGACGTATACGAGATTTCGTACTGGCTGCTCAGCACCTGCCCGATCGATTGCAGAATGCTCTGCAAACTCGTGGAGGTCGCCGAACCCGTGTAGAAACCGCCCGTCTGCGTAGCGATCTGCGTAAGAACCGCCTGGTTCGCGCTCCCGAAACCGACCGTGAATACCGGCGCGCCGGCCGTCTTTGCCGCTGCAATCGCCTGGTCGATCGTCGCCCCGCCCATCGTGTCGCTGCCATCCGTCATCAGCACGATCGCCTTGCGCCCGCTCTTCGTGCCCAACGCAAGCGACGCCGTCTGCACCGCCAGGTACAGCGCCGTGCTGCTGCCTCCGGTGATCGCATCGATCGCCGTGTTCAGCTTAGTCTTGTCCGTGGTGAAATCCTGCTTGAGAGCAACCGTGGTCTCAAAGACGTACACCGCCGCCTGATCGCTCCCGCCCAACTGCGAAACCAGTTGTTTGGCCGCGCTCTTTTCATTCGCCAGATCGCTGCTGCTGAGTGAACTGCTGGCATCGATCAAAATCGCCAGCGAGACCGCGCCCGTCGTGGATCCGGTTCCTACCGGCACCACCGTGATGCTGCGCGACGTGCCCGATTCCGTCAGCGTGAAGTTGCTCGTAGTCAGCCCCGTGACCGGCTTGCCGGAGGAATCCGTCACGCTCACAATCACCTTATCGCTCGGGCACGCCGTATCGATCACCTGATTGATCGTCAGGTTCAACCCGCCGCTCGAACTCGGTCCCGGATTGCCCAGGAACTGTGCCGGCGTCAGCGCCGAAGCCGTGATCCGGAACTCGTCCAGCAGCCCCGTGAATTGAGAGGTATTGCGGCCGTTGAACGTCCAGCCCGTGTTGTTCGGCAGGTTCGGACTCGCATCCGTCACCGGCTGTCCCTGCTGCACCCCGTTGGCGTATCCCGTCCAGACGTTGCCGTTCTTGACCACGGCCACGTGCGTCCAGGCCGTCGCCGAAATCGGAATACTGGCGACCGAATGCAGCGTACCATTCACTTCGCGATAGTCGAGGAAGATCGAGCGCGAACCCGAAGAACCAGTCACACCCATGTTGAAGCGGTTCGCGTCTGAACTATCCGTGCGCGTCCACATCACGTCCATCTCGCCCGAGGTGGAAGCAGGCTTGATGTAAAACTCCATCGTGGCGGTGGTTAGTGCGTTCAACGGGAACACCCCGGGGAACTGCACCGTGCCCGTGGAAGTGAAGTTCAGGGAAAGCGTATTGGCCGTGCCGTTCAGCGGCAGAGAAGAGATCGGCACATCCGAACTGTAAGTCAGGCCGCCCGAGGGCGTGCCGTGTTGCGCCGAGCCTGAGGAATCCAGGATCGAGCCCGAACCGCTCGCCGTCGCGTTCGCGGTGCCGTTTTCAAAGCGGTAATACACCGGCAATCCGGTGCCGCCGCCCGAGGTGCCGCTCTGCGAAATCGTCAGCGTC
>CAIRBY010000538.1 GCA_903876865.1 uncultured Acidobacteriia bacterium | reverse complement strand
TCTACACCGCATTGGAGAGCACGTACGGGAATGTAGGATCGATCGCGGCGGTGAACCGGATACCGGCCGTGAAACTGGGAGTGAAGCAACAGACGGCGACGGGCACGCGGCGCGATAAGACGGGCAGCCGGACATTCGCGGGCACGCCCGCGGGAGTGCGGCGGCGGACGGACTTCGAGTTGCAGACGTATCTGACGAGTTGGGACAAGACGAGCGCGGGACCGGGCTACGGTCCGCTATTTCAGGCGGCGCTGGGAGCGGCTCCGGTGCGGTTCGCCGGTGGGACGGTGGCCTCGATCACGAGCGGGGGGCGGCTGGGATTCGCGGCGGCGCACGGGCTCGGGAGCGGGCAGGCGGTGAGTTTCGGCGGGCAGGTGCGCTTCGTGGCGGCGATTGTGGACGCGCACACGGTGCAGCTGAACGCACCGTTTACGACGGCGCCCGCGGTGGGGGCGGCCATCACGGCGACGGTGACATATTCGCCGGCGACGAGCCTGCCGAGCGTGAGCCTCTTCGACTACTGGACACCTTCGACAGCGGTGCAGCGACTACTGACCGGGGCCGGCGTGGACCAGATGGACATTCTGGTGAATGGCGATTATCACGAGATTCATTTCAGCGGCCTGGCGAACGACCTGATCGACAGCGCGAGTTTTGAGAGCGGCGCGGCGGAACTGACCAGCTTTCCCACCGAGCCCACGGTGGGCGCATTCGATTACTCGATTGTGCCGGGACATCTGGGAGAGGCATGGCTGGGAGCGAGCGCGACGAAGTTCTGCACGATCACGGGCGCGACGGTGAGTGTGAAGAATTCGCTGGATGTGAGGAACAAGGAGTTCGGGTCGTGCGCGGGGTTTGCGATTTCGCCGGGGACGCGGACGGTGACGGCATCGTTCGAGCTCTACAGCGTGGACAACGCGGCACAGCGGAACTGTATCAGGCTGCGCGGCAGCGTTCGCCAATCAGCGTGATGTTCCAGTTGGGCGAGGCGGACGGACAGGTGATGGCGGTGTATCTGAAGAGCGTAGTGCCGGAGGTGCCGGAGTTCGACGACGGAGAGAACCGGCTGCGGTGGAACTTCCGGGCGTCGCGGGCGCAGGGGACGATCGACGATGAAATTTACGTGGCTTTCGGATAGGGCGCGGCGGAGGGATTCGGAGCGCGACTACCTGAGCGAGGTAGTGGTGGACTCGCAGGTGATGCCGGGGGTGCGGTTCCGGATCGCACGGATCTCTTTCGAGCGGCGGATCGAGTTGATGCGGCGGGTGCGCGAACTGGCGCGGCGGGCGGAGTTTCTGGGGGCCGGCCAGGAGGCGTGGGAGAAGATGGACGCGAAGGTGCTGGAGGCGGAGATCGAGCGGATGTACGTGGCGTGGGGCGTGCGCGCGGTGGACGGACTGAGAGTGGACGGGAAGGCGGCGGGGGCGGAACTGCTGATCGAGGCGGGGCCGGAGGCGCTGTTTCGCGAGGCGTTCGCGGCGGTGCGGCGCGAGGCGGGGCTGAGCGAAGAAGAACGAAAAAACTAACCGTCGCCTTCCATTTTCAATTTTCCAACCAGGCCGGTTGGGAGTGCGACGCGTGCAGGAAGTCCGGGCTGGAAGTGCGGCGGCGGTGCGGGTGGATGGCTATGCCGGAGGGCGTGGGACCGCGGTTGGTGTGGAATCGCGGGGGCGTGGCGCTGGGGACGTGTCCGCGGAGTTACATCACGGCGGAGAGCGAGGCACTGGTGGAGGAGTTCGGGGCGCGGCGGCAGTTGGGAGGCTATCGGGTAGCGGAGTTGAGCGCGCGGCAGGCGGAGGCGTTTCTCCTACTGGAGCAGACGCTGGCGGCGGAGATGCGGGAGCGGGGGCGGTGAGGGGGCGCGGGCGGGCTCGATGGAAAGCGGTCAAGGCACTGGGCGGCACTTCCTTCGTCACGGAAGGGTGATGCTGCGGAGTAGCGGCGGGACCTGGGGGTCCCGCGCGGACGAGGGCGTCCGCTCCACAATGTCGGGCGGACCGCATTCGAACAGTGAGAGAGTTGGCAGGCGGAACCGCCTGCCCCACCGGTAAAAGAGAAGGCGGGGAGCAATGACATTTCCGAAGTTGAAATCGAATGCGGTGGCGCAGTATCCGTTTCGGCGGCAGGTGAGCTACCGGACGCAGACGGTGCAGTTCACGGATGGGACCGGGCAGCGGTATCGGGACGCGGGCGGGCCGCGACTTCAGTGGTCGATTCAACTGGAGGAACTGGACGAGGGCGAACTGGCGACGATCGAGCAGTTCTTCCTGGCCAATCAGGGGGCGTACGGGGTGTTCACGTTCATCGATCCTTCGGACGGGCAAGAGTACGAGCACTGCAGCCTGACGAGCGATTCGCAGGCGCTGGTAAGCCTGGCAGAGCTACGCGGCAGCACCACACTCACGGTAATTCGAAACCACACATAAGATGCTGGCATATCCACAACTCGAGACCGGGGCGATCAGCCAATTTCCGGTGAAAAAGACGCGGCGTGCACGGACCATCCGCAATCAGACCGCGGATGGAACGACCATCCAACTGGCAGACCCGGCCGGCGGGGCGACGGAATGGCAACTCTGGTACGAGGATCTGGCGGACGAGGAAGCGGCGGCGCTGCTGGCATTCTTCGCGAGCGCGGAAGGCACGCTGAACAGCTTCACGTTTCTGGATCCGACGGGGAATCTGCTGGCGTGGAGCGAGGCGCTGGACAACGCGGTGTGGCAGAGAGATCCGCTGCTAGCGTTGACAGGCGGCGCGGCCGATCCGGCGGGCGGCACGCGGGCGTGGCAGGCGGCAAACGGCGGCACGGGGAGCCAGGGGATCCGGCAGACGCTGGCGGCGCCGGGCGATTTTCAATACTGCATGAGCGTGTATCTGCGGGCGGCGACGCCGACGGTGGCGCGGCTACAGATCGGGAGCCAGACGGCGGAGCGGTACATCGGGGGCGGATGGAACCGGGTGACGTTCAGCGCGAGCGGGGACGCGGGGGCGAGTTCGACGACGTTCGGAATCGCGGTGGACGGGGGCACGACGGTGCAGATCTACGGGCCGCAGGCGGAGCCGCAGAACGGAGCATCGGCATACAAGACATCGACGACGGGCGGCGTGTATCCGGACGCGCGCATGGGGAGCGATTCGCTGACGATTACGGCAACGGACGTGAACCGGCATTCCTGCAAGGTAACGATCATCCATGTCAACCATCTTTGATTTCAAGGAACAGGCGGTCACCGACGCGCCGCTATTGGTTTTCGACTGCGTGTTGAGCGACGGCACGACGGAGCGGTGGAGCACGCACGCAGTCACGGTGGCGTCGCACGCATACAACGCGCGGATTCTGCAGCACGATGTGTTCGAGTTGCAAGCGTCATCGACACAGGGGATCGATGTGGTGCCGCGGATCTCGCTGGTGCTGGCGAATGCGGACTCGCACTTTTCGGAGATCGAACGGGCGACGGGATGGAAGGGCGCGCGGCTGACGATCGGGCTGGTGTTTTACGATCTGCGGAACGATGTGGCGCTGACGGCGCGGACGGTGATCTTCCAGGGGATCTGCAATCCGCCGGACCAGATCCGGGAGAGCACGTTTCACCTGAGCGCCACGAACCGGATGAGTTTGCAGCGGCTGCTGTTGCCGCAGGTGCGGATTCAGCGGCGGTGCCCGTGGGAGTTTCCGGGCGACGAGGCGCAGCGGGCGGAGGCGGTGGCGGGGGGCAGCGCGGGGAAATATTCACGCTACTACCGGTGCGGCTACTCGGCGGGGGAGACGGGCGGGAGCGGCGCGCAGAACGGGGCGGCGCCGTTCACGGAGTGCGGCTATACGCGAACGGATTGCCAGGCGCGGGGGATGTTCACGCATTTCGGCGGACTGGAATTTGTGCCGCCGGCGATCACGGTGCGGTCGTATGGGGAATCGGGATCGCACACGTCGGCGGTGGCGGTGAACGGGGCGAGGTACAACGACTTCGTACCGATGGTATACGGCACGGCGTGGTACAACCCGCCGGTGGTGTTCGCGCGCAACGACGGCAATCTCACGCGGATGGAAGTGCTGTTGGGGATCGGTGAGATGCAGGGTGTGGTGACGGTGCTGGTGAACGATATCGAGATCCCGGCCGGCGTGAACGGCAGGGACATGACGGGAACGGGATGGTACAACGTTCCCACGCTGGGCACGCGCAACGGCGCCTTCGACCTGAACTTCCTGGATGGCGGCGGTAATCCGGCGGGAGACCCGTACGGGAGCATGGCGTATCTCTCGCTAGTGGTGCCGAACCGGATCAACGACGGACAGAGCCTGCCGCGGGTGGCGGTGCTGGTACAGGGGCTGAAGATCCCGGTGTACGGAGCGGACGGGACGGCGGCAGGCGAGCAGTTTTCGAGCAATCCGGTGTGGATCCTGCTGGATATTCTGCGGCGCGCGGGGTGGGCTCTGGCGGAACTGGATCTGGTGAGCTTCGCGGCGGCGGCAGCGTATTGCGACGAGGAGATTGCGGCGCTGGATCTGTTCGGCAATGCGATTTCGCTGCCGCGATTTCAGTGCAATTTCGCAATGCAGAAGCGCAAGAGCGCGGGCGATCTGGCGCGGGGAATCCGCAACGCGGCGCGATTACGGCTGACATATGGTGCGAACGGCGTGCTGCAACTGCGGGTTGAGAATTCGATGGCGCTGGAGATGCCGGCAAAGCCCGCGTGGTCTAACAGCGCGGGGCAGTTGAACGGCGGCTGGCCGAGTTATGAGTTTGGAGACGGCAGCAGCGGGGTCTCGGGAATCAGCCGACGGAGCACGGGCGAACCGGACTTCCGCATCTATTCGCGGAGCCTGGCGGACACGCCGAATCTGTTCACGGTGGAGTTTCAGGATTCGCTGAACGAGTATCAGCAGGACAGTTACTCGCTGGTGGATTCCGACGATGTAGCGCTGAGCGGACAGGAGATCACGCAGACACTGACGGCGATCGGGATCCCGAATTTCGACCAGGCGTGCCGGATCCTGAAACTGAATCTGGACAAGAGCGTGAAGGGGAACACGTACATCGAATTCGGAACGAGCGTCAAGGCGTTCGGGATTCAACCGGGCGACTTGATCACGGTGACGTATCTGAAGGAAGGGTTCAACCGGCAGGCGTTCCGCGTGCTGAAGATCGCACCGGGATTGAATTACCGGACGACGACGATCACGGCGCAGATCCACGACGACGCCTGGTACAGCGACAGCAACGGGCAGGCGAGTGCGGGCGGCGGGCGGCGGCAGAGCGGCGTGGGCATCGGAGTTCCCTTCCCCCTGGTAGGGACGGTGGTGGATGCGGACGGGAATATCGAGTTCGGCGTGGAGCAATCCGAGCGGAGCGGGAGTGACGGCTCGACGCAGGAGGTGCTGCAGGTTTCGTTCGTGACACCGGTGGCGGCCGCGGCGTCCGGTCCGGCGATCCCGCTGCTCAATCTCTCGACGACGACGGGTGCGGGCGGCACGCTGACGGCGGGGCAGACGCTCTACTACGCGGTCTCCGGGGTGGATGCGAGCGGCGCGGAAGGGCGAATCTCTTTCATTGTGCGGGCGACGATTCTGAGCGGCGGGAGCAGCGTGACGCTCACGGGGCTGAGCTTTTCTCCGGCGACGGCGAGCTTTCATGTGTACCGGGGCGCGACTCCGGCGCAGCTATTCCGGATCGCATCGAATCAGACACTCGCGAATCAGTTCACGGATACGGGCCTCGCGAAGCAACTGATCACGCCGATCGACCCGAATTTCGACCACGCGAATTTTTACTGGCGCCGGGAATTGCAATCGGAGAACAGCGCGACGATTCAGGATGCGACGAGCGTGGGGAACAGTGGCCTCGCGATGACGGCGAACCGGTATCGCGGGATGATCGCGCGGATCACGCGGGGAAAGGGCGCGGGGCAGGAGCGGGGCATCAGCGGGAACAGCGCGACCACGCTGACGGTGGCGCCGGCGTGGAGCGTAGTGCCGGACGCGAGCAGCTATTTTGTGGTGGCGGAAGGCGGCTGGCAGTTTGGGGCGCTGACGCGGAGCAGTCCCACACAATTTGCGGTATCGAGCCTGGGGGGCGAGACGGTGCAGGTCTGCGGGAGGTCGGCGAACGTGAACGACGTGGAATCCGCGCAGGAGCTTTCCACGGTGACGCGGTGGCAGTTGGGAGGAAGCGGCACGAGCGACGCGGCGACGCCGCCAACTCCGTTCTTTGGCCTGGGCGCGGGGCAGGCAGGCGGGACGATGGAGTTGAGCGGCGTCTCCTTCAGCGACCTGACCAATACGGCGACGGTGGTGGCGGCGACGTTGACGGTGCATTATTGGGACGAATTGAGCGGCGTGCCGAGCCTGCGGCTCTCGCAGAGTGTGGGGGCGAGCGACACGGTGCTGACATTGAACGCAAGCGGATCGGCGGCGGTGGGGAGCTTCGTTCAGGTGGATGGCGAGGTGATGCGCGTGGAGGCGAATGGCACGCAATACCACGTGACGCGGGGCATGCACAACAGCACGCCGGCCGCTCATGCTGCGCTCGCGCCTGTGTATCCGCTGCAGCAGAAGAGCGTAATTTCGGCGTTCCCGGCGGGGTTCTTCGGAAGCCCGTACAGCGGCAGTTGGAGCAATTCGTGGCCGTTGCCCGATGTGCGCATCACGAGCGCGGAGTTGTTCGTCACCAACCGGCTGGGGGACAGCGCGACGAGGTTCGTGTGCCTGACGAGCACGACGGACGAGGGGCTGCGCACGCTTTCCGGCGGGCAGTATTCGATCGAAGTGGACGGCTATCTGGCGGTGCAGCAGACGGTCGCCCCGGCGATTGTGGTGGAGGCTGCGCACTCCGTGAAGGACGTATTCGCGGTGCTGGGAAGCGCGGCGGATGCCGATGTGGCGCTGCAGGTGAGCGTGAACGGCACGCTGTATTGCAGCCTGACGGTGCCCACCGGCATGACGGTTTCGGCTGCGGCGAGCGGACTGAATCTGGGACCGCTGCCGGCGGGGGGTAAGATCACGCTCTCGATTCTGACGGTGGGGCAGACCTATCCGGGAAGCGACCTCACGGTCCTGATTCGACTCTAATGCCTGACCAACTGACCAAGCTACGTCCGGATCGCGACCTACAGTGCTACTTTCAGCGTCCTTCGGCGGTGGCGGCGCTGAGCGGCGCGAGCAGCAGCGGCTTCACGGTCTCGGGCTGCTGGCGGCAGCAGTTCGATTGGGCGGTGGTGGAGTGGAATCGCGACAACGTGTTCGAACACGCGGCACTGCGCAACCTGCCGGATGGCGACCTGAGCGGGCTTCACTTGAGTTATCGCGAGGTGCGGAGCAACTGCATCGCGCTGGATTCGACGTTGTACCCGACGGTGGAGTGGCCGTATCTGCGAGTGTGGGCGCAACAGAGTGGGGCGGAGACGCTGTACGACGTGCCGCTGAAGAATCATGCCACGGCGGTGGGGGCGTACACGGCAGCTACGGCGCAGATGCAATTGCAGGGCACGGTGACGGCGGGCGACTACATCGAACTGGCGTGGCTGGATCAGCACTTCAATTACCTGATGGCGGCGGGGGACACGCTGGAGAGCGCGGCGAGCCATCTGGCGGCGGCGATCACCAGCTTCCAGAGCACGGGGATGGTAAGCGCGACGGCAAGCGGTGCGACGATCACGTTGACGTACCATGGGGCGCCGGGAGCAAACGGAAATCGCATCGGCGTGTACGGCATGGTGCACGGGGCGGGGACCGAAGGGTGGAGCCCGGCGAGCGTGCAGTTTTCCGGAGGCATCTCACCGCAGCAGTGGCAGATCGCGCTGGACTTTTCCAACCTGCAGGATGTGAACGGAACGCACGTGCCGACGACGTGCGTCCGCAAGATGAGATGGACGTGGGCGGCGGACCTGCAAGCTGGCGCATTTGAACGCAGCGAGTTCGCGGTGACGGTGACGGAGTGGACGGTGACGGGCACGAACGCGGTGTACTCTGTGGCCGGAGCTGCGAGCAGGCGGATCGAAGACCACGGCGACGGCGTGGTGTACACGGGGGCGTGGAGCGAGGGACGGGGGAACTACTCGGGGGGCTCGATCCACTGGACATCGACGCCGGGGGATGCGCTGCACTGCACGTACGAGGCGAACGCGGGACACACGCTGTACCTGGGGAGCCGGTTGGCGGACACGGGGGCTAGCGTGAGCGTACAGATCGATGGCGGCGCGGCGGTCCCGCTGAATCTACATGCGAGCGGAGAGGACGTGCTGGTGCGGCTCCGGGTGGGGCAGGCGTCGGGACTGACGCAGCACACGGTCACGATCACGCATACCGGGGCGGCGGGCACATCCTTCTATTTCGATTTTCTGGAGATTGCGTATCCGAGTACGACGCTGCCGGCGTTTCCGGCGATGGAGCGGATGGCGCTGGCGACGGATTGGGATACGGACCATTCGATTGCGATTGCGGCGGAGCGGACCGCATGGCTGATCGAGGCGCTGGGCTTTCACGGGAGAGTGAATCACTACGCGGGGGCGATGTGGTTCTACGAACTGCGGCTGCAGGGAAACAGCTATGCAAGCGGGAACATCACGTTCGCGGGCACGCCGGAGTTTGGAAAGACGACGGAGTTGAACCTGGGCGGCACTTCGATACAGCATCTGAACCTGATCGGAGATACGGCGGCGAGCATCGCGACATGCTTTGCGCTGCTGATCAATGCGGGGTCGACGGGCGTATACGCCGAGGCAAGCGGGGCGGTGCTGACGATCACGGCGCGGAGCCTGGGAATCGCGGGGAACAGCATCAGCCTGGGCGCGAACACGAACAGTACGGCGTTCACCGCGACGGCGAGTCATGCGGCGCTCTCTGGCGGCGCGGACGGCGTGTGGCTGACTGACCTGACGGCGTCACCGCGCATCAATCGCGCGGCGAGGGACTGGAGCGCGGCGTATTTCCGGGCGCTGGGCGAGGCGGGGCTGGCGGTGACGACAGCGTTCAGCATGGAGTTGCAGCACGGCGACGACGCTTCGGCGACCGGTCTGGCACAGCGGTATCCGAGCGGGGATGCGGTGTGGCTGAACACTCCGGCGCTGCAGACGAATTTCGGTCCGGTGAGCACGGGATTCTGGAAGGACGTTTATCTGGAGATGGCGGCAGTGATGGCGGGAGCGGGCATCCGGCCCTACCTGCAGTTCGGCGAGGTGCAGTGGTGGTACTTCGCGGACACGTCCGGCATGCCGTTTTACGATAGCTACACAACGGCGGCATTTCAGAGCGAGTACGGGCGGGCGATGGCGACGATACCGAGCCAGGATGCGAATCCGGCCGATTATCCGGACGAGATGACATTCCTGCCGCAACGGATTGGCGCGTTCACGACGGCGATCATGACGTATGTCAGAGAAAGCTACGCGAGCACAGCGTTCGAAGTGCTGTACCCGACCGATGTGAACGATACGGCGCTGAACCGGCTGATCAATTTTCCGCATAGCGATTGGACGGCGGCCACGCTGGATTGCCTGAAGACGGAGAACTTCACGTACACGGGGGACCGAGATCTGAACAAGGCACGCGACTCGATGCGATTGCCGATGCAGCTTGGGTTCGCGCGCGGACAGAGCAGCCACCTGATCGGAATCGGCGACCAGACCACGCCGTGGGTGAAAGAGCAGCAACTGGCTACTGGGGAACAACTGGATTCGGTGGTGCTGTTCGCACTGGATCAGTTCTGCCTGATCGCGTATTCTCTGCCGCTCGGAACGGCGGGGCGACGGTCGCGGTTCATGGGGCGGTAGACGGAGACGGGAGCGGGACGGACTCGGGCCAACCGGCAGGGACATCCGGTTCCAGTGCCAGATAGCCGCAGGCAGTGACCACCAGGAACATGGTGAGCACTTCACTATCCCCGAGGTTCAGTTCGACGAAGCCCTCGGTCATGGTGGCGAGCACCATGGCGATGCCTCCGTGGAGCAGGAACCTGCGCGTACCGGGGCCGGGCGGCAGGGCGATGAGGCCGCGGCGGAAATCGACGAGGATCTGGACGAGCATCCAGAGCAGGACCAGCATGGTGGGGATGCCGCGCTCGGCGGCGTAGTGAAGATAGATGTTGTGGAGGTGGCCGTACCAGCCGGAGGGAAGCGGGCGCGGGATATCGGCGGGCACATAGTCATTGAACTGCGCCTTGACCTCCTCGGGACCCAAGCCAAACCAGGGATGGCGCTCCACCATCTTGAGGCCGGTGCGCCAGGTGACGACGCGGAACTGGTTGGAATCCACGTCCTTGGGGCGGAAGATCGAGGTGGCACGCTGCTGGACGGCGGCCGGGGCAAGGAAGAAGGCGGCGAGGAGCACGACGGGAGCGAGCAGGACCATCCAGCGGCGCCAGAACCAGACGAGGTAGAGGAGCGCGACGGCGACGGCGATCCAGATGCCGCGGGTCTCGCCGAGCACGATGGCGAGAGCGAGCAGCGCACCGCAGGGGATCCACAGCCAAAGCCGCTTTCCGACAGAGGTTCCGAAGAAGAGCAGCGAGACCAGCATGATGAGGGCGAACATCTCCTCGGCGGAGTAGGTGTTCCAGTGACTGGTGAACCCGGTGATGCGCTCGCCCACATAGAAATCGTAGAAATTGCGGCCGAGGCGGTGGGCCTCCTGGACCTTGGCGAGAAACTGAATGCAGCCGCGGACCGCGGTAAAGGCACCGACTCCAGCCCATGTGAGAAACAGGGCACGCACCATGGCGAGGCTGCGCAACAGTGAGAAGACGATGAGCAGCTCGGCGAACACGTAGAATTTGCGGATCTGCGGGAGGCCGGCGGCGGGATCGTCCGAGAGCAGCAGCGAGACTACGGTGCCGAGAAGAAAAAGGGCCAGCGGCAACTTGATGCGCGGCAAACGCAGCGGCGCGCGGGAGGCGAACAGGGCGGCGAGCGAGAGCCCGAGGAAGATCTGCGACGGGGCGATCCCGATCAGGATCGATGCGGCCGAAGCGAAGGCCAGCCAGCGCGCGACACGCAGTAGTTGCGATTGGCGAGAGTCCATTTTTACGCACTCTCAGTATGGCAGAGTG
>CAIRBY010000537.1 GCA_903876865.1 uncultured Acidobacteriia bacterium | reverse complement strand
CCGAAATCGCGGATCGCTTGCGAAGGCTCGATGAACGTCCGCCCCACATAGTGATTGCGGATCAGCGCCTGCCGGAACGGCAGACCGGACTCCTCCGCATAGCCAATCGCCGCCGCCACGCCCGAATCCGGCACCGGCACCACCAGATCGGCATCCGCAGGACACTCGCGCGCCAGCATGCGGCCCAGCATCTCGCGCGATTCTTCCACCGCGCGCCCAAACACGAGCGAATCGGGACGCGCGAAGTACACGTGCTCGAAGACGCACTGCGAACGGTTGCGCGCCGGAGTGTAACGCTCGCGCGTCATCCCCTCCGGTCCCACGATGATCATCTCGCCCGGTTCCACATCGTACAGATAGACCGCGCCAATCAGGTCGAACGCGCAACTCTCGCTCGCGAAGACGTGGCATTTGCGCCCGCCCGAAACTTCCATCTCGCCCACCGCGAGCGGCCGGAAGCCGTTCGGATCGCGCGCCACAATGATGCGGTCCTCGGCCAGAAACACCAGCGAAAACGCGCCTTCCAGTTGCAGCAGCGCATCGCGCAAAGAGCCCGCGAGCGTCCGCTCCGAAGAGTGCGCCATCAGGTGCAGCACCACTTCGGTATCGCTCGACGCCTGGAAAATCGCGCCGCGCCGTTCCAGATCCTTACGCAGTTCCGCCGCGTTGGTGATGTTGCCGTTGTGCGCGATCGCGACCTTGCCCTTGTTGCACGCCACCGAAAACGGCTGCGCATTCAACAGCACCGTATCGCCCGCCGTGGAGTAGCGCGTGTGGCCGATCGCCAGTTCGCCCGGCAACTCCTTCAGCACTTCGCTGGTGAAGATGTCCGCCACGTGACCCATGGTCTTGTGCGTGTGGACCACTTTGCCGTCCGACGTGCAGATGCCGGCGCTCTCCTGCCCGCGATGTTGCAGGGCGTAGAGGCCAAGGTAGGCGAGCTTAGACGCCTCCGGGTGGCCGTAGATGGCGACCACGCCACATTCATCGTGAAACTTATCGAACATGCGCTTCGAGAGCCCCCTCGTAAGCGGCCCGGAGCGCCGCGATGTCCCACGAACCCAGCGTATTCCCTCGTTGCCGGATTTCCATGCCTGCGTCCATTGTAACGCCCACGGTCACCGCTTCGATTCCATGCTTGTCCGCAATCGCACTCACCTGCGCGGCGTGCGCCGTCGAAATCAGAATCCGCGACGGACCTTCGTGGAAGGCCAGAATCTCCGGCCGCAGATCGCTATCCACATCGATCGCCGCGCCGATCTCCGCCGGCCCCATGCAGCACTCCGCCAGCGCCACGGCAAGGCCGCCATCGCTCAGATCGTGCGCCGATTCGGCCAGCCCCTCGGCGACAATCTCGCGAATCGCCTCCTGCACCCGCTTCTCGCGATCCAGATCCAGCGCCGGCGGCAGTCCCCACAACTGCTGCTCGATTTCCTTGGCGTACTGCGTGCCGCCGAAGCGCGTCTCGTCGCACGTGCCCGCGCCGCCCAGCAGCATCACCGTG
>CAIRBY010000536.1 GCA_903876865.1 uncultured Acidobacteriia bacterium | reverse complement strand
TAAGAGATCAGTCCATAGATCCCGATGGTGGAAAGGAAGAGCGCGAGGCCGCCGAAGATGGCCAGAAGGGTCGCGGCGAGGCGCTGCGCCCAGAGCAGATCGTGGGTAGAGGTTTCCAGCGTCTCCGCTTGGAGCAGGAAGTTGCGGTCCAGCGTCTGCAATTCGCGCCGCGCCGCGCCCAGAAGCGCCGCGGGATCGCCTGCCGTGCGGATGTAAAGCACTGCTGTCGGGAAGTAATACTGCACCAGCGAAAGGTATACCAGCGCTTGCGGCGATTCGCCCACGGACTGGTAGTTCGCGGTTCGCGCCACGCCGATCACTTCCACGGGCAGACCCTCGCCGGCGAAGGTGATGCGCTTGCCGATCGGGTCCTCACCCGGCCAGAAGGCATTGGCGGCGGTCTGATTCACAATCACCACGCGGGGCGTGGTCTTGGTATCGAGTTGCGTGAAATCGCGTCCGCGGAGCAGCGCAATCCCAGTGGTCTGGAAGTAGCCGGGGGCGACCACGCTGGTCAGGGTGGCGCGGCCTTGGGCCTCCTGCCCGTCCAGCAGGACGGTGCGGATGCTGGCCACGTGAAAGGGCAGGTCGCGGGCGAGGGCGGCGCTGCGCACTCCCGGAATTGCCGCTACCTCTTGCACGGCGCGCTGGTGGAACTCGCGCCCGCGGGCTTCGTTGTAGCCTTGGTCCGTGACGTTGTAGGCGATGATCGCCAGGTGCGCCGAATCGAAACCGGGGTCGATGGCGGAGGCGGTACGCAGGCTGCGCAGGAACAGGCTGGCGCCGATCAGGGCGATCAGGGAGAGGGCAATCTGCGCCATCACCAGCACGGAGCGGGGATGGAAGTGGCGGTGGAAGGAACTGGTAGAGGCGGCGCGCTCTTTCAGGTCTCCCGCCAGGTCGGTGCGGGTGGCCCGGAGCGCGGGGGCGAGGCCGAAGAGCAGTCCGGTGGCGACGGAGATTCCGAGGGTGAAGAGCAGGACGGTTCCATCCAGATCCAGGCGGAAGCCGGCGTGACTGAACATCGGCGGGCGGAGAACCCACAGGATGTCGCGGCCCCAGCGGGCGATCAGCAGTCCGGCCGCGCCGCCGAAGACGGAGAGCAGCAGGCTTTCGGTGAGCAGCATCCTCACCAGGCGGGCGCGGGTACTGCCGAGCGCGAGGCGGAGCGCGATCTCTTTCTGGCGCGAAGTGGCCCGGGCGAGCAGCAGATTGGCCACGTTGGCGCAGGCAATCAGCAGGACGAGGCTCGCGATCGTCATGAGCAGGGCGCCGACACGCGAGATCATGGGTCGGGCGCGGCTGTTGCGGGCGGCATCCGCCAGGGTGGTGAGGGTCACGCCGCGGCCCAGATTTTCGCGCGGGTAGAGGCGTTCCAACTGGCGGGCCAGGGATTGCAGGGAGGCCTGTGCCTGCCCCATCGCGACGCCCGGTTTCAGGCGGCCCACGGCGGAAAAGAGCAGGGCGCGCCGCTGCGGCACCATCGCGGGGGAGGGGATCACCTGAGGATAGACCGAGAAGGGCAGGTAGACGTCGGGCGCGTTGAGTTGGGTGAGTCCGTAGAAGTTGGCGGGGGCGACGCCGAGAATGGCATAGGAGCGGCCGTTGAGTTCGATGGATTTGCCGGTTACGCCGGGGTTGCCCTGGAAGAGGCGCTGCCAGAGGCCGTAGCTCAGTATGACGACAGCCGCGCCGGGTGCGACATCTTCCTCGGGGCGAAAATCGCGGCCGGCCAAGGGAACCAAACCCAGGGTGCGGAAGTAATTGGCGGAGACCAACTGCGCCATCAGCAACTGCGGGTCGCCGCGACCGGTCAGGTTGATGGTCGCGGGGGCGTAGAGCAGGAGCGAGGAGAAGACGTCGTTGTGGTCGCGATACTCCTGAAAGTTGGGGTAGGAGACGGGGAGCAGTCCGGGGTTGCGCGGGTCCGTGGTGAAGACGGCGGCGAGTTGTCCGGGGTTGTGAACGGGCACCGGACTCAGAAATAACGCGTTCAGAAGGGTGAAGATCGAGGTGTTGGCGCCGATGCCGAGCGCAAGGGAGAGCAGGGCCACCACGGCAAAACCGCGGTTGCGGGTGAGGCCACGCAGGCCGTATCGCAGATCATCCAGAAGCCCACTCATCATGCGTCGGGAACCAGCCAGTATAACCCATACCCAACCAGCCAGTACGTATGAGACTGTTATACTCGCATTTCGAGATGAGAGTACTGTTGCTGGTGGTTATCGGTGCGCTGCTATCGGCCTCCTGCGGGAGGCAGTCCGGCGTATTTCCGGTTCCGGAACAGAAGCGAACGGACCTCGGCCAGGACCCGGGTGGGCTGGGCGCGTTTATTACAATGGACGATCCACTGGTGGACGAATATCTTGTCAAGGACATGAGTGCGGAGAAGGGCTACCGGCGCTGGGCGTTTCTGCACCCGGAACTGCGTTTCCGGGTCAAGGACGCGAGTCACCTGAAATTTGCAGCGGAATTCGCGATCCCGGAGGTCACCTTTAAAGTGACCGGTCCGGTGACGGTGCAGTGCTCGGTGAACGGGCGAAGCCTGGGGGCGATCCGCTGCGATCATGCGGGGGACTTCCGATACGAAAAGCCGGTGCCGGAAGGGCTGGTCAAAGCCGGTGAAGTGGCCCGCGTCATTTTCGACGCAAATCCACGGTGGATCGCACCGGAAGACGGAGCGCAGCTTTCGTTCCTGCTGCGGAGTGCGGGCTTCACTCAATAAATGCGGGAAGTGGCGTCCATTCT
>CAIRBY010000535.1 GCA_903876865.1 uncultured Acidobacteriia bacterium | reverse complement strand
GTCAGCACCCCCCGGTACAGCGCCTTCATGTCGGCCTGCTCCGGCTCCCAGCCCGACTTGCGGAACTCCTCGATCAACGGGAAGCCGTACTTCATCGGCAGTTCCTGGAATGCGCGGAACAGGCGCGCCCAGTCCTTGTGGCGCAGCGCCGATTCAATCGCCAACTGAATCTCGCTCTCTGAGCACTCGCTCAGCGGCTTGCGGTGTCCGAAGAAGCCCAGGCAGCGCCGGTCGCCGCCGCGCACCACGTCCATCACGGTTGCTTTGACTGCCTCGCTGGAGCGGTCGTAGGCCTGGCGCAGGTTCTGGAATTCGAAGTCCTCCTGGAAGTACTCGTCCAACTGCCGCGTGACGAACAGTAGCAGCGCGGCCTGTTCCGGGTCCGCGGGCCGCTTCTTGGCCTCCACGCAGATCTTCGCCGCCGCGCCGCTTGGTTGATCGATCGCCAGTTGGCAGAGCGCGCTCAATGCATCGCGCTCCCGCAGCCCCCGCAGCGCGGCGTCCGCCGTGGCGCGCACTTGTGCGTCGTCGTCCTTCAGCGCCTCCACGAGTAGCGGCACGGCGTCGGCGGAAGGTTCCGTTGCCAATCGTGCCGCCGCCTTGCGCCGGATGGATGCGCCGATGAGCGGCCACCGATTTTGAAGGCCCTCCCTGCATTTGTCGAGTTCCTGATACGTCATGGCTTACGCTCCTTGACTGTGGACGCGCCGCGGACGAAAGACCGCCGCGCCGAGTAGCTTCGTTCTCAATCCATGCGTGTCGCCGTGCTTCAGGTGGCCGATCCAGCTCATCACGGAAGCCCGCACGCGGTCCAGTGGGATGCGCCCCGCGGCGTGGCCACGCGTCAACTCCCGCAGCTTACGCTGGAAGCGCACGCCCGTGCGGCGGCGCAAACGCCGGTGATCGCGGAAGACCTGCCAGCCCAGGAACGGCACGCCGTCGCGCACCGGCAGGACATGGCACTTGGTCGGGTGCAACCGCAACCTCAGGCCGTCCAGGTAGTCGCGCAACCGCGGCAGCAGGCCGCTCAACGTCTCGCGCCGCTCGGCGAAGATCACGAAGTCGTCGGCGAAGCGGACATAGGCCGGTTGGCCCAGACGCTCCTGGATGAAATGGTCCAGGCCATCCAGGTAGACGTTGGCGAAGAACTGGCTGGTCAGGTTCCCTATGGGAATACCGCGCCGCCGTTCGATCGGCGTGAAGAGATTGTCGCCCGGAAAGTAGCGCACTACCTCCTCCTGGGGATTCGAGTTCATCACGATGCGCTCAATCAGCCAGAGCGTATCGCGGCACTTGATCTTGCGCGCGATGCGCTCCATCAGAATTGCGTGGTCGATCGATGGGAAGTACTTCTCGATGTCGCACTTTAGCGCGTATTTGTAGCGCCGGGCATAGGACGTGGCGCGGTCCAGTGCCGCGTGCGTGCCCTTGCCCACCCGGTTGGCGTAACAATCGAAGATGAATCCGCGCTCGAACAGCGGCTCGATCACACGGCAGAGCGCGTGGTGCACCACCCGGTCCCGGTAAGGCGCCGCGCTGATCAGCCGCCGTTTGGGGTCGTTGATGTAGAACGCGCGGTAAGTCCCTGGCTGGTATGTCTTGGCCGCCAGTTCCTCCCGCAGATGCAGCAACTCGCTCTCCTGGTTGAAGTGGAACCTAGCCACGTCCGGCCGGTAGCGCTTCCCCCGGCGGGCCCGGTAGGCCGCCTCCAGCAGGTTCTCGAAATCGATGATCGCGGGATAGAGATTACCGTAGCGCTTCATTGACCTCTCCGAAAATCTTCCGCCTGCGGCGCTTT
>CAIRBY010000534.1 GCA_903876865.1 uncultured Acidobacteriia bacterium | reverse complement strand
CGTCTGTGAGGCGGCGTATGCGCTGTCGCAGCTCAAGCCGCGTCAACCTGAATCGCTAGCGCTTCGCCACAACCTGCGCGGTTCGGACTTTCGTCCCTCCCGGGCTGCTTGCGCGCTACCCGGTGACTTCCACTGTTTCAGCATTGCCCGCAGCCGGCGCGAATCCACTGCGCGAACGTGTCCCGCCAGGTACTCGTTCGTCTCGAAATGGAGATGACCGCCATGTCCCGGCTGCGACGCGTTCAAGCCGCTGTGTCCGACAGTCCCAACGATCTGGCCGGCCGCCACCAGCGTACCCGCGGAGACCTGTACCGTGCTCATGTGGCAGTAGCGGTAGAAGCGGTCATGATCCGGGTCGAAGACGATCACCGCGTTGCCGCCCTTACGCGACGTGGTGGAGAACAGGCTGGCGGGATCCCAATCCCGGTCCGCCAGCACCACGATCCCTCGGGAAACGGCGTGGACCGTAGATCCCTCGTGCGCGAACAGGTCGATCGCATACTGATGGCTGCGGCTTCCCCTGCTCGATGCCGAGTAGGTTACCGGCATCGCCGAGCGTTCCGGCCCCACCGGCTCGGAGCGTTGCCAGACCTCGTGCAGCAGCCGCATGAACCGCGCTTTGCTTTCGCTGGATAACTGGTTGCTGATCTGCCCGATGATGCGCCGTTCGGGGTCGGCCGTGGTCCGGTCTACCGGGAAATTGTTCAGGAAGCCATCGTGGTAGTAGACCGCCGAAACCAGGTACGGGCTGCCGAGGACGTTATCCGCATTCAGGTCGTTGAGGATGCGCCGCGCCTTCGCAACCTCGTCCGCCACATGCACTTCAATTTCGGGCGTGGGCTGCACGTCGAGGCTCAACGGACGCGAAACGGGACGCTTTCGAGCGGTTCGGTAGGCCTCGGCCGGTTGGGAGAAACAGGCGGCGAGGGCAAGCAGCATCACCAGACCATGGCGCGAACCCAGGCGCGAAAGCAGACGCGATTCGAGCACGCTCGATCCCCCCATTCCTAGTTTATTCCCTCACGTGCCATGGAGAGAAAGCATACCACCCAAAAGGGGATGGCCGCACGGATTTCTCCCGAATCGCCCGCGCCCCCGTTGCAGGCCAGGCAATGCGATGCGCAATATGATATTGGTTCAGAGGATGCGACAACCGCTACCGGGAACCCGCGCCCTCGCGCTGACCGTTCTCTTCCTGCTGGCCGCCACGCTCCTGGCGACGGCCGACGCGAGCGCCGCGGCGAATCCGCTGGCGCACTTCACCCGGATCATCTTCGGCCACCACTCCGATTCCCTGGCCGATTTTGAGACCTTCGCCCGCCGCGCCAAACAATCCGGCGCCACCCACATTGTGCTCACCGCCGAGGATCTGCCCTGGGCCACATGGCAGCTCGACACCCCCGGCGATCCCTACCCCGCGTGGGCGATGTCGAATATCGGGCTGCTCAAGATCGCCACGCCCGCCGCGCTGAAACCCTACCTTCCGCAGGACTATGCGGACAAGGTCATGGAGATTCTGCGCGCCCGCTGCGCCGTTCTGCGCAAGCTCGGATTGAAGGCGGCCTTCACTACCTTCGAGCCCCAGATGCTGCCCGAAGCGGTCTACGAGGCCCATCCGCTTTGGCGCGGGCCGCAGGTGGATCATCCAATCCGCTCGCGCGTGCCGCGCTTCGCTCCCTCCATCGACAACCCGGAGGTGCTCGCCCTGTATCGGGAGTCGATCCGGACCCTGCTCGCCGCCTGCCCGGAAATCGAAATCCTCTCCCTGCACACGAACGATTCGGGCTCCGGCGTCAGTTGGAGCGGAGGCTTGTACGAAGGCCCCAACGGCAATTCTCTGTACCGGAGTCTGCCCATGCACCAGCGCTATCGCGACTTCTTCGGTGCGCTCCAGGCCGGCGCGCGCGATGCCGGGACCAGCGGCCTTGAAATCGATGCGGACTGGGTGCGCGAGAGCGCGCCGGAACTGATCGCCGGACGGCTCGCGCCGGGAATGGCGGTCGCCAACCTGGAAGGACCGGGTGCCACTCCGTACAAGGCCGAGGTCGGTTTCCTGTTGGATTACTTCTACCCGTTCTACCCCGCCCAGGGGCTGCCGCTCCCGGTACGGTATCTGGAAGAGCTGGAGAAAGGCTCCCGGAGCGCGGCGCCGCGGCTGTTCTACCTGATGGGCGATCGCTTCGATAGCGACCTGTATTTTCGACTCTACGATGCGTTTGTGAAGAGCCCGACCCGGGACGAAGGTTCGCGCCTGAGCCTGCTACGCGCCATCGCGGCCGAGCGCGCCGGTGAAGCCGGCGCCTCATCGCTGGTGGACGCATGGCTCGCGCTCCATCTCATCCAGCGCGATACGGACATCCTCAACTTCGGGGGCACTACGTTCTATATTGGCGCAGTGCACCAGCGCTGGCTCACCCGCCCCTTCGTGCCGTTCCCCGAGGAATTGACGCCGGCGGAGACACAGTATTACCGCAAGTATCAGTTCCAGGCGCGAACCGAGGAACGGGCGCGCGATCTGGACGAGTTGCAGGGAACCCATCAATACCAGGGGCTGGGCGGGATGGCGCTCTCCGACAAACTGTACGTGCGGATGCTCGCCGAATTGGAACGGGCTCGCGGCGATGTCCGCAAGCTCCGGGAGACAGGTGGCGCCACGCAGCGGCAGCAGTACGAGCTGTTGGATCGCCGCCTGCAAGTGTTTCAGGCCCTGGTGAACAACTGCCGCGACGCGATCGAGTACCAATACTACCTGGATATCGCCAAGGGCTGGAAGCTGCGCCGCACTGTGGAGAAGCAGGAGGATCTGACGGACATTCCCGAGTGGCGCGCGATCCGGGACACGGCGCGGCGTGAGATCGACAACAGCGCAGTGCTGATCGATCTGCTGCAATCGCAGCCGGCGCTGCTGATCGATCTCGCCAAGAGCAGCGGCGAAGAGAACATCCGCGTGCTCGGCCCGGATCTGGTCGATCAGCTCCGGCGCAAGATCAAGATCATGATCGCCCACTGGGAAGACTACGAGCGGCTCTTCATCAAAGAAAGCAAGCAAGCGGACAAGGCCGCCGCCATCCCACGTTAGCTGCGGAATCGATACCGACGGAATCACCGGCGAGTGGTAACATCGCCAGATGAAAACCGCCTCGCGCTTTCTCTGGTGCGTGTTGATTCTCGCCAGTGCCCACCGCCTTCGCGCGCAAGCTTTTGAAGTGGCCGAAACCGCGATCGCGGAAGAGCAGAAGGCGATGAGCGAGGGGCTCACCACATCCAAGGCACTGGTGCAGGCCTATCTCGATCGCATCGAGGCGTTCGACCGTCATGGCGCGCGCCTCAACGCCCTGATCACGCTCAACCCGAATGCGCTTCGTGAAGCCGAGGCCCTCGATCGCGAGCGCGCCACGAAAGGGCCGCGCGGTCCGCTCCACGGCATTCCCGTGATCGTGAAGGATAACTACAGCACAGCGGATATGCAGACCACCGCCGGCACCATGGCCCTGCTCGGCTTCGTGCCGTCGCGCGATGCCTTTCAGGTGAGAAGGCTGCGCGAGGCCGGCGCCGTGATCCTCGCCAAGAGCAACCTGCACGAACTGGCTTCCGGCATCACAACGGTCGGTTCAGCCTTCGGGCAGACGCTGAATCCCTACGACCCTTCCCGCAATCCGGGGGGTTCCAGCGGCGGCACCGCTGCCGCCGTCGCGGCCAGCCTCGCCGCCGCCGGAATGGGCTCAGATACGTGCGGCTCGATCCGCATTCCGGCCTCGGTCAACAACCTCGTCGGCCTGCGCCCCACCAAGGGACTCTCCAGCATTACCGGGATCGTTCCGCTTTCCGTGACCCAGGACGTGGGCGGCCCGCTTGCCCGCTCCGTGGCGGACCTCGCCGTGATGTTGGATGCCACCATCGGCGAAGATCCGGCGGACCCGGCCACGCATCTGACACCGGGCCAGGTGCGGCCGAAGTTCATGGATGCGCTCCAACCCGCCGCGCTCAAAGGCGCACGCATCGGAATTCTGGAGCCGCTGTTTGGCGATGCCTCGGACGATCAGGAGGTGATTCGCATTGTCCGCGCTGCCATCGAAGAGTTCAAGAAGGAGGGCGTCACCACGGTCCCGGTTCCTATGCCGGAACTCATGGCCGCACTGGATGCTTCCTCGGTGATCAACTCCGAGTTTAAGGAGGACCTCGCAAACTATCTCGCGCAGAATGGAAATCCGCCGGTTCATTCGCTCGAAGAGATTGTTCGCGGCGGCCTGCTGCACTCTGCGCTGGAAACCACCATGAACACCCGCCTCACCTCGAAGGGCCGCGATTCCAGTGAATACAGGCTTGCTTTCGCGAAACGCACGGTCTTGCAACAGACGATCCTGAAGCTGATGCAGGACCAGAAGCTGGACGCCCTGGTCTATCCCACGCTCCGGCGCAAGCCGGCGCGTATCGGCGATCCCCAAGGCGGCTCGACCTGCCAGCTCAGCGCCTCCACCGGATTCCCCGCCATCACCATGCCGGCCGGCTTCACTGGGGACGGCCTTCCCGTCGGCGTGGAACTGCTGGGCCGCGCGTTTGACGATGCCAAGCTGGTCTCTTACGCCTATGCCTATGAACAGGCGACGCACCGGCGCCGGGCTCCGGCGAGAACTCCGGCTCTCGGCGGCAAGTTGAATCTCCCGCTCCTCAACTGGCAATCGAGCGGGCGGGCGCAGGGAACCGGCGGCACGGTATCGGCCAAATTCACGTTCGATCCCGCGACCGGTGAACTCACCTACGCCATCACGGCCGCCGGCTTTCCCGCAGGCGATATTCTGGCGGCGACCATTCACCGCGCGGTCAAAGACGATACCGGCCCCGCGATTGCGGTCCTCTCCAATCACACCTTCCAGAACCTTGCCGGAGCGGAGAAGCTCTCGGATCCCGATCGGGAGAGGATGTTTTCCGGAGGCTTGTACCTGCGGCTCGCGTCGCGGTCGAAGAGCGCGGATAACCTGCGCTTGTCCCTCAAACCGCCGGCCGGGAAGTGACTCCCCGCGCAAAACGGCATCCGCGTACCGCAGCATCGCGAAGGGGTTGCGCGCCGCGGGTCGAGTCGCGGCCGGACGACTTTCCTGACGTTCAGTTAAGATCAGGTTGTGCGGTTGCTCTTCTTGCTGGGCCTCTCCTGCAGCGCGGTGCTGGCCCAAAATTGCCCCGGCCTCTCGGCGCATCCCTCTGCGGACTACTCGTTCCTTGTGGCGAGTTCGGAGGCGGCGCTGCCCGCCGGCACGCCGTTTCAGTGGCTCGTCAATGGAAAGCCCCAGGCTGCCGCGCAAACCGCGCAGCGATTCCTGCTGCACGGGGACGGCTCCACCACCTCCGTCGAGGGGATCACGCCGCTCACCGCCAAGGGCGTAACCTATGCCGCTGGGAAGTGGAACTCGGCGCTGACCCTCGCCGCCGGCGGCGCCCTCAGCTACCCGCTGCAGGGAGCGCTCGACCTCAACGAAGGCTCCATCGAGATGTGGATCGCGCCCCTCGCCGAGGGCAGCGATTCCCGCTACAGCGCCCGTGAGCATGCGCTCTTCTACTTTGCCCATCCCAACGGCGAGTACCTGAAGGTGGCGCAATCCGGCAGCACCATCCTGTATGGCGGCGGAACGGTCGGCGGCCAGTGGGAATCCGCGTATGGCGGCGGCGCCTCCATGTCCGCATGGCATCTGGGGGAGTGGCACCATATCGTCTTCACCTTCTCCGCCTCCGGCAATTCGATGCGCTTCTACGTCGATGGCGTTCTCACCGCGGATACCAATGAGAAGCACTACCTGCCGCCTGCCCCCGGCGGCGACCGTTTCTATCTCGGCGGCACGCCCGGCGGCGCCGAGGCAGCCTATCTCTTCGATGAGGTGAGAGTCTGGAGCCGCCCCATGAGCGCCTCCGAGATCAAGGCCAATGCCGCCCGCCTCGATCAACCGGCGAACGACGAAGTCTGGCTCCCGCTCGCGCAATTCTCGCCCGGCGACGCCATCGTTTTCCGGAGCGCCGGCTGTGCCGCGCCCGAGTTCGACTATGCCGGCATCCCCATCACGCAGCCCAACCCGCCCAGCACGCTACTGCCGGCCGGCACCACCAGACTGAACCTCACCGTGCAATCGGCGCAGCCCGCGTCGTGTGGGTGGGCCGTGGGCTCGCCGCTCGAACTCGCCCGCATGACGCCCTTCGCCAACGGACAGGGCGGCGCGTCGCATCAGACTTCGGTTTCCGGCCTTTCGCCGGCCCCCGCCCAGGTCAATGATGTGTACGTCCGCTGCGATTCCTCCCCGGGTTATGTGCTGCACCTCTTGTATCGTTCGCTCAGTTCGGTGAACCCGCGCTTCCCCCGCACCGGCAACCTATGGGGATCCAGCAACGAATTGGCCGCGGGCATGGACCACGCGGCGCGCATCTCTCTCTACCTCGGCGCGAGCTTCACACCCGCCCAGGTCCGCCTCCTGCGTAGCATGAATCCGAATATCCTGATTCTGAACAGCATCAATACCGTGGAAAACAGCGGCCTCTCCGAGGACTATTACCTGCACGATATTCACGGCAAACGCATTGAAGTCTGGCCCGGTTCCTATCGCCTGAACCTCACCAAGCCGTATGTGGCGGAATACCAGGCCAACTTCGCCTATCAGAAGATTCTGGAGAGCGGCATGCTGCTGGATGGCTGCTTCTTCGACAACTTCTTCACCACGCAGTCCTGGCTGAAGGCGGATATTTTCGGCAACCCGGTGCACATCGACGCCAACGAGGATGGCATCGAAGACGACCCGGCGTGGCTCGATGCCGCCTGGCACGATGGCGTCTATCATGAGCTCAACACCTGGCGCAGCCTCATGCCGAATGCGCTCGCCTCCGGCCACTTGCCGCGCCCGCCGCAGACCGAGTTCAGCTCCATCTTCAACGGCGACAGCATCGGGTTCCTGGCGCCCGAGACCGCCGATGGCACCACCGCCTTCGCCACCTTCTGGTCCGCCTACCAGCCCTGGTGGACGCTCGGCCGCACGCCCGCGATTACCATGGTGGAATCGGCTCCGCCATTCCAGATCGGCTATGGCTACGGCTATAACCCGCAGTCCAACATCCCCGCCTCCACGCTCGAATTCGCGCGCACATACTACCCCTATGTGCGCTTCGGCCTGACCTTCTCCCTGATGAACGATGGCTACTTCGCGCACGAGTTCGGGGATACCTGGCACGGCAACAACTGGTGGTATGACGAACTCGATTTCGATCTCGGATATCCGCTCGCACCTGCGCAGCAAGTGGCGCTGCAGGGCGCCTCGCCCGCCAATCTGCTGACCAACGCCGGCTTCGAATCCCCTCTGAGCGGAACCTGGGTCCTGCAAGTGACCCGCACCAACGGCGCCGCGGCAACCGTCACCGCCGATGCCGCCAACTGCCACAGCGGCTCCTGCGCCCATCTCGCCATAACGGGCATCGATGGCACCAACTGGCACGTCGATTTCGAGCAGCAGAATCGCCCGCTCCAGCAAGGCGTCAGTTACGATCTCGCCTTCTGGGCCAGGGCGGATGCGGCCCGCGCCATCGCCGTCAACGCGCAGCGAAACAGCCCGGACTGGCGCAATTACGGCCTCTCCAAGACCCTTGCCATTACCGCCGAATGGACGCGGTACACCGTGACGTTCCAGGCCAATGAAACCGTCACCGATGCGCGGATTCAATTCTTCGTGAGCCAGCAGACCGGCGATGTCTGGCTCGATGATGTCAGCCTGACCGTGCATCCGCCCGATGTCTACCGCCGCGATTTCACCAACGGCACCGCGATCCTCAATGGAACCCATCAGCGCCAGACGGTTCCCGTTGGCGCCGGATTTCATCGCCTCACCGGAGCCCAGGCGCCGCTGCACGAATACATTCTGGATGACGCCGGGCCGCAGTTCACCAGCACCGGACCCTGGCGCGCCGTTCAGTACGATAGCGGCATGTGGAAGGCCGCCGGCCCCTACTTTCACAACTGGGGCTCGGGCTGTCGCCAGCTCGATGGCGCCGCCGGGACCGCGCAGTGGGACCTCGCCCTGCGCGCCGATGATACCTATACGATCGACGCCTGGTGGCCCGCCGCGCCCGCCGCATCCGGCTGGAGCAAACAGGTGATCTACGAAGTCGTCTCCGCGGGCAAGGTGATCGCCACTGCGACCGTGGACCAATCCACCGGCGGCGATCAGTGGCACACCATCGGCGTGGTGACGCTCAAGGTGCAGGACATGCCGTTTGTGCGCGTGCGCAATGCCGGCACGGGCGCCGCCATCGCCGACGCTCTTCACCTCCGCTCCGCTTCGCGCTTCAACGATGGCGCCGGCGTGACATCCGTGACCCTGGAGCCGATGGACGGCATTGTACTGGCACGCAATGGACCGCGCGCAATGGACCGCTGACGCGGCCGTCGCGCTGGACTAGAATTGAGCCAGACTCCATGCTAGAAAACGTCAACCTGAAGAAATCCCTTTCGCGCGAGGAGTACAAACTCGCCCTGCCGGGCCTGCAGCAGCGTCTGTATGACCTGGAGAAGACCTGCTGGGATCTGGGCGTGCCCTCCGTGATCGTCTTCGAGGGGTGGGACGCCGCCGGCAAGGGCACCACCATCTCCGCTCTCACCCAGCGTCTCGACCCGCGCGGCTTCAAAATGTACCCCATCACCGCCGCCCGCACCTATGAGCAGCAGCGGCCTTGGCTGTGGCGCTTCTGGCTCAAGGTTCCCAACTGCGGCGAGATGGTGATCTTCGACCACAGCTGGTACGGCCGCGTGCTGGAAGATCGCGTGGAAGGGACCGTCCCGGAAAAGGCGTGGCGCGACGCCTACCGGGACATCATCGAGTTCGAGCGCATGCTCGCCGACGATGGCGCGGCCATCCTGAAGTTCTTCCTGCACATCAGCCGGAAGGAACAGAAGGATCGATTCCAGGCCATCGAAAACGACCCACTGGAAGCCTGGCGCGTGACCGATGCCGATTGGGCCCGGCACAGGAAATACGACGAGTACTTGACCGCGACCGAGGAGATGCTCGAATTGACGGAGTCTGAATTCGCACCCTGGACGATCGTGGAGGCCACCTCGAAATGGCACGCGCGCAAGAAGATCTTCGAGGCCATCATCAACGCGCTGGAAAAACGCCTCGGAGCGGACGCGCCGCCCCGTATCGAGGGGAGGGGCACTGAGGCCAAGGACGACGACCTGCGGCAGGCGATGGAGTCGCTGGGCGGAGGAGGACTCTGATGTTGGAGACGGTTGACCTCACACGAAAACTCGATCGCGAATCGTACGTCCGCGAAATGACGCGGCGGCAGATCCAACTGCGCGAGCTGGGCTATCAGATCTATCTCCGCAAGCGGCCAGTCGTGATCGTCTTCGAAGGCTGGGACGCGGCAGGCAAGGGCGGCGCGATCAAGCGGATCACCGAAAAACTGGACCCGCGCGGTTACGTGGTCTACCCGATTGGCGCGCCCGGCGGAGAGGACAAGTCGCGCCACTATCTCTATCGCTTCTGGCGGCGCCTTCCGGAACGCGGACAGATCGCCATCTTCGACCGCTCCTGGTATGGTCGCGTCCTGGTGGAACGCGTCGAAGGCTACGCCAAGGATAGTGAGTGGTTGCGGGCCTTCAAGGAGATCAACTCGTTCGAGCGCCAGTTGAAGGATTTCGGAACGATCGTCGCGAAGTTCTGGGTCCACATCTCCCAGGAAGAACAGTTCCGCCGCTTCGAGGAGCGAAAGGTTACCGGCTATAAGGCCTGGAAACTGACGGAGGAGGACTGGCGGAACCGCGGGAAGTGGAGCGTCTACGAGGAGGCCGTCGAAGAGATGCTGGTGAAGACGAGCACCAAGACCGCGCCCTGGACCCTGGTGGAAGGCAACGACAAATACTGGGCCCGGGCGAAGGTGCTGGGGAGACTCGTGGAAATCCTTTCGGCGGAACTGGGCTACCAGCCGGCCGACCCCCTGAAGGTAAAATCCGTGAAACCAAAATCCGAGAAGAAAGCGGACAAACCGGCCACGGAAAGTAAAACGAAGCCGAAAGCCAGGCCGAAAGCCAAGCCGAAAGCCAAGCCCCAGCCCTCTCGCAAGGGGAAGTAGCTTCGTCTGTCGTCGGATGGGCTCTCGCCGAACTCGCCCTGCCTGCGTGTAGCGCATAATGGGGTGTAGCAGAGGCTGGCCCAGCCTCAGTCATTATGCCCCACGAGCCGTATTTCCCAGCCAAGAGCAGCGCGGTTACGATGACTCGGTGGCAGGCGGTACAGCGCCTCGAACTCGAATTCTGGAGTAAATGGAGCACGCTGGCGCTCTATCGGAATCTGGATGTTCCCAATTACTGGGAACAGGAACTCGCGCAGTTCGGATTCACATGGGAAGGCTTCCGCGGCCTGCTCGTGCTCGATGTGGGTTGTGGACCCATCGGGCTCATTCACTACCTCGACCATGCGGCGGAACGCATTTGCGTCGATCAGCTGCTGACGCAATATGTTCGCCAGCGCCCGCTGCAAGGCCGCCAGTTCTCGATTTCGGCGATGGGCGAATTGCTCCCACTGGCCGCGCGCTCGGTCGATCTCGCCAGCTGCTTTAACGCGCTGGGTCACATGTTGGATCCCGACGCAGCGCTTGACGAAATCGCGCGAGTCCTAAACCTGGGAGGGACGGCCCTTTTGATGATCCACACGTTTCCCGGCTGGCTTCGTCCGTTCTACTGGATCGATCGCATTCATCCGCATCACTACACGGCCGAGGCGTTTGTGGCAAAGGTGAAAAAGCGATTCGGGATTGAAGGCTTGCTCACCATAAAGCGGAGCTTCGACCTGCCTCCGGTGAGGTGGTTGAGTCCTTCCTGTTGGAAATACATTGCGGCGGACATGGTGGTTGCGAGCACATATATCCGCGCCTCGCGAGCGGCTTGGCGGGAACCTCACGTATGACGGGTTGGTACGCCTGGCTCGAAAGCACCTCGTTGGTTCGTGTGTGCGAATACCTCCTTGTCCCGCTGGCGATTGCGGTGGCCTGCTTCGTTCCGAGCCGTTATGAAGAGTTCTTTGAAGTCCCGGAATCGGGATTTCAGAGACTTGCGCGCCGTCCGGTGCTTTCGCTGCTGGCTGTGGCAATCGCACCGGTCCTGTTTCGCCTCGCCTTGCTGCCCCTGATGGGCGTCCCGCAACCCGGTGTACATGATGAATATAGCTACCTGCTTGCGGCGGATACGTTTATGCATGGCCGGGTAGCCAATCCGCCGCATTCATACCCGCAGTTCTTCGAGAGCTTCCATGTTCTCCAGAACCCCACCTACGCTTCCATGTATCCGCCCGCGCAGGGCCTCTTCCTGGCGCTGGGGGGCTTGCTCTCCGGCTATCCCTGGGCGGGAGTGCTGCTCAGCATCGCCCTTCTGTGCGCCTCGCTCCTTTGGATGTTGCGCGGATGGTTGCCGGCCACGTGGGCGCTGCTCGGCGCGTCGCTGGCGGTCCTTCGGCTTGGTCTATTCAGCTACTGGGCGAATAGCTATTGGGGAGGCGCCCCCGCGGCGATCGGGGGCGCACTCGTGGCCGGCAGCCTTCCCCGCATCTTTGATGGGCGCCAGCAGCGGCGGCAAACCGCAAGCGCGATTGTCCTGGGCTTCGGCCTCCTGCTGCTCGGCGCCAGTCGGCCCTATGAAGGCTTTTTCTTCAGTCTGCCTTTTGTCATCTCCCTGTCCGTATGGCTGCTACAGAGCGAAGGATTGCGCAAGAGAATGATCCACGTAGCGGTCCCACTCGCGGGAATCCTGCTGGCAGGGGCGGCTGCGCTCGCCTATTACAACTGGCGGATTACGGGTCATCCCCTGGAAACTCCTCAACTGCTCAACGCCCGCCAGTATGCCGCGGGACGCCTGATGCTCTGGAGCAAGGATCCGCCGGCGCCTGCCTACAACGACGCAACCATGCGTGACTTCTACCTCCGTGTGGCGCCGGGTTTCATGGATGTGCCTCACTCTTTGTTCGAGGCCCTGAGGGCACTCGCTCGAAAAGTGAAGGTGATTTACTGTTTCTACCTCGGACCGGTGCTCTTCGCTCCACTCCTGCTTGTGCCCTCGGTCTTTTGGAATGCGCGGATTCGCCTGCTGCTCCTCGGTATGTTCTCCGTGTACATTGGACTCGCGTGCCTCGCCTGGCGGATTGTGCCTCACTATTTCGGACCCGCCACCTGTTCCCTCTATGCGCTGGTGATTCTCGCTCTCATGAGCCTATGGAAATGGGAGTGGCGCGACCGTCCCTGCGGGCGTTTCCTGGTACGCGGCGTGGTCGCTGTGGCGGTCTTGCTGGTTGCCGTACGTATCTCCTCGGCACTGCTGGGAATCAATGCCGATGTTTTCCCCTGGGACTGGAGCACAACCTGGCAGGGAGATTCCAATCGGGCAGCCCTCGCTTCGAAATTGAGCCGCAGCCCTGAACGCTTTCTGGTGATCGTTCGTTATGGGCCGCTCCACGATCCCCTACGGGAGTGGGTTTACAACGAGGCCGATCTCAACTCCGCCAGGATCGTATGGGCGCGTGACCGCGGATCCGCGACCGATGCCCTGGTCCAGTATTTCCACGACCGTCGCGCGGTCATTGTCGAGCCGGATGTGAACCCGCTGGCCGTCCTTCCGTACCCGTCAACTGCTGCGCCCAAGGCCGCGCACGCCGAATAGATTTGCTATCTGGCGACTGCCTGGCAACACGCCTCGGCCTTCCCTTACCTGCCGCCGAACTTCGTCCTCACCGCGTAGAGTCCGCTGCGCGCCGCGATGAACAGAGTCTTCCTGTCCTTGCCGGCGAACACCAGCTGGATGGGCCGCTCCGGCACCTCGATCGTGTCGATCAGTTTCCCGGCCGGGCTGTACACGAAGATGCGTCCATTCGCCACGTAGACATTGCCCTGTGCGTCCACCGTCACATATTCGCCGCCCTGATTGACGAACTGCTTCATCCCGGCGACCGACCCATCGGCCTGCACCACACCCTCCCAGGTCGATACGAAGTTCTCATCGGCGAAATAGGTTTTCTTCCCGACCGTGGCCGGAGTCAGGCCGAACCGCAGCAGCGCGCTGTTCTTCACGCCGTAACTCCGCTGGTCCTTGATGAACTCTGTGCCCGCCGCGATGAACATCGTCCCGTCCGGCGAGAGATAGTGCCCGCCCGGTTTCTGGATTCTGGCCGGGTTGAGCGACCACTCTCCGGCAGGCAGCACCGGCGTCATCCCTGGGCGCTCCACCGCATCCTCCGCGGTGAGCACCGTGATCTCCAGGCCCGGCTGCTCCGGCTTGAACGTATAGACTGCGTTGGAGCCGAACGAGGAGACCACCAGGATGTTGCCCGCTTTGTCAATCATCAGGTTCACCGGCTCCAGCGCGTCATCGCGGACAATCGACAGCTGACGCGCGGCCGCGGCCCATTTGTAGATCCGCTGCCGGTAGGGGTCCACGAAGTAGAAGTCGCCCGATGGGTGCGCGGCCCCGCCGGAGATATTGAAGAACCCGCCAGCCAGTTTCTCCACTCTGGCCCCCGCTTCCAGCACCGGTGAAATCGTTCGCGGTTTCGGCGTGGGAGCTTTCCCCGTCACCGTGAGCCACGCGAACTCCTTCTCGCCCACGCGCACGTTGTGCGTCGTGTCCCAAATGGTCGCGTCGAACGCCACCCGGCTGTTGCTGTCCGCGTGCATATTCCGGAACCTGATGTTCTTCGAATTCGTGATTTTGATGCCGTAGGGAAATGGATTGTAGGCGCTGATCACGCGGTACATATGGTAATTCGCGAAGGTGATGTTGCTGGAATCCTGAATCTCCAGGGACGAGCAGACGGGGCCCTCGCCGCGCTCCTCTTCGGTCTGCATGGCATAGATTTCCCAGTTGGAACTCCGCCGGATCAGGATTTCGTAGCGTTGGTGGTGCTCGCTCGACATCTCGTAGATGCGGCCCGGCGTGGTGGTGTCGGAGATCAGCAATCCGGCCGTGGCGAAAGTGGAGGGCGTCCAGATATCGAGGAAGGTTCCGCCGCCTCCATCGGTAATCCAGAGGCTCGGATACTGCGCGTCCCATCTCCGGTTGATGTCGGTGTCGGCGGTGTTCGTATTGTTGTAATAGGTGCGGCCTCCGGTTTCCGTTGGCGTGCCGTGCCCGCCGTGAAAGCGCACATCGTTCATCAGCGAGCCGGTGCCCGCCAGCCACTTCACGCCCATCGCGCGCGGATTGATGCCGTTCGTATACACGCCCAACCCGATCATGATGTTGGCTCCGCCCTTGGGCGCCAACACCATCGGCATCGGGTTGCCGATGCCCTGGAATGCCGGCGTCCGGTCGAGCAACTGCAACCGCGTCGCGCTCGGATGCAGGCCGATCAGGACGCTATCCGGCCGCAGCGTGAGGGTCTCGCCGATGAGGTAAACGCCCGTTGGAAAGTAGAGCGCCTTGTGCTCCGCCACAGCCTTTTTCAGCGCTTCCGTATCGTCCGTCTTGCCATCGCCGAGCGCACCCAGCGTGCGCACGTTGACCCACGTGTCGCCGGGAGGCAAGGGAGTCAGGTCGCTCCGCGCCGGACCCGGCATCGCCGTCAGCGGCACGGCTGTAAATTGCGTTTGGAACTCGCCGACCACTCCCATCTCCGCGTACGTCAGCCCGTGGGAAAAGAGCTTCACTTCGTACACGTCGCCCGGTCCCGCGAGCTTCCTGCCGCTCTGCCGGAATGCCGCGAACTGCGGCACGTGCCGGCACGTCACGTTTTCCATGTTGATGGAGTTGCGCGCGCCCTTTTCCAGGCTGATGACGATGGCGGGACCGGAGATCTCCTCCATGCGGCCATCCTTGATCCAGAGGTTATCGTGCGCGTTCTCTTCGATCTCAATCGCGGTGGGCACATTCTTGAATTGCGGCCGGATCATCGTCAGGTTCGCTGCCCGGTCGCGGATCGCCGCGGCGCTCTGCCCCTCGAATTGCGCATCCACCACCGTGAGTTGCCAGCCGGGGGAAGGGGTGGCTGTCCAGATTCCATAGCGCCCGCCGAAAAAGCGCACGTCTTCGATCACGTTGCCGGTTTCGTGGATGCCGGCAATGCCGGAGCCGGTCCGGAAATCCATGTGCGCCAGGTAGGAATGCTGCGCGTACTTGCCGCGCACCCCCACGGCGCCCGCGTTGCCGCTCCCGATTTCGATGTCGATATTGCTCATCGCGGAATAGAAGGTACCCGCACCCGCATCGCGAGGTTCGCTCCCGGAGCCAGCGCCGGTGCCGCGCCCGCCGCCCTGCCCTGTTGCCCCGCCCGCTGCGCCGCCCTGCCGTCCCGCGCCGGGCCGTCCACCGGCAAAGAACACCATGTACTTCTCGTTCTGGGAATCCTGGTAGCCGGGCGTGTTGTCGCCCAGCACAAAAACCGGCCGGTTCCCGCCGTAGCCGATCACCCGGATCGACGGCCACACGTAGATCGTCTTCGTGATCCGGTAGCGGCCTTCGGGAACGAAGACCACTCCCATGCCGGAGGCCTCCTGAACCTTGTTGATCGCCTGCTGAATCGCGTCGCTATCATCCGCGATGCCGTCCGCCTTCACCGCGAAGTTCGCCTTCGTCAGGTATACGGCCTTTGGGTCATCCAGACGGTTCGTGTAGTAAGACGCTGCCCACAACGGGGACGCGGCCAGCAGCGCGGCTGCAAGTCCAAATATCCGCATGACTGTTTTGCCCGTGATCCGAAGTGCAAGCCTAGCACGCGTCTTCCCGCCGCGGACCCGCTCGCGGAAGGTAGTACGATGAGGGCACTGCCCAGCTTCTCCGTTTCCATAGTGGCAGCCAAAGGAATCCGCCCATGATGGCTGCGAATCCGCCGCGGAGGGTCTGCCGTGCGACTATCACTGCCGCTCTCTGTGCCTTCACGCTGCTGGGACAATCGAATCCCGCACCAATCCAGCCGCTTCGGAGCTTGCCCGCCGAGAAACTCGTGGTGAACCCCGGCTTTCGGGATTGGGGTCCCGCGACTGTCGCGGGCGCCACCATACTCGCCGGCAACCAGACCGGTGCCGGCGGCATCTTCGCAATCGACACGCTCAGCGGCAAGGTGAAGTGGAGCTTTCGGCCTGTCTTCAGTTCCGGAACCGCTTCCGTCTCGACACCGCCGGCCGTTTCCAGGGACATCGTGATTACCCCTTTTGCCACCGCCTATCCCGGCGCCGTGGTGGCTGTCTCGCTCGTGACGGGAAAGGAAATCTGGCGAGGCCTGGACCCCGTTCAACATTCGGCGATTGCGATTTACGAAGATCTTGCCTACGTCACGACGAAGACCGGCTACTTCCACGCGTTGGAAGTAGCGACCGGCCGTGAGCGATGGAAGGTGGCATTGGCGACCGATCGGGCAGCGTGCGCATCCCGGCCCGTGGTGAGCGATGGCATCGTTTATTTCACAGGCGCCGCTGCCGCCACTCCAGGCGATCCGGCCAAGCCCGCCGGCTACTATCTCTTCGCTCTGGACGCCCGCACAGGCAAGGAACAGTGGCGCTACCACGCGGTGGCGCCGTACGTTTATGGCGGCGTGTGTCTGCGTCAACCCGTGATCACGGCAGACACGATCTTCGCTGCGGGCGAGAACCGGCTCTACGCCGTGCAGCGGGCCACCGGACGTGACCGCTGGCAGCCTCTGGAGGTCCGGCGGACCGTAGAGGGCCGGGAGCGTCCCGTTGAGGTGCACGGTCTGCTGGATGCCGGCCCCGTCCTGATCGGGATTACCTCCGCTTTCCTCATCGCCTTCGACAAGGCTTCCGGCCGGACGGCGTGGGAGCTTCCCGGACAGTACCGCGACACCTCGCCGGACATGGCAATCGCGGGGAACGTCCTCTATTTCCAGGGAAGCCCCGCCATCAAACCAGCGTTGGCTCCCACCGGCACGCTTTACGCACTCGATCTCGACTCCCGGCAGATCCTCTGGTCGTTCTCACACCAGACAGCCGAGCGCAACTGGGCTTTTGGTTCCATCAATCCGGTGGATGGGGGGCTGTGGGTCAGCTCCTACAAGGCACTCCTGAAGCTCCAGTAAGCCAGCCACACCGGGAAGAGCCGGCCAACTCCGACGACCTCTTCCGTGACGCGCTTCCTGGTAAAGTTGGGCTGATGATGCGGCTACTACTCGTCCTGTTGATTGCGGCGCGGTCGGTTGCGGAAGTCGCACAGTGGCAGGCGGCCACGGTTACCGATGCCCTG
>CAIRBY010000533.1 GCA_903876865.1 uncultured Acidobacteriia bacterium | reverse complement strand
GGGAATGCCGTAGTTCACGTAGACGAGTGGTGCGGTGACATCGCCATCGATCGAGTAGGCGTTATAGACGGGGAGTTGTTCGTCGCGCTGTCCGCTGGTAGGGTCCACGGCGACTGCGGGTTCGGCGATCTTCGCGGTGAAGCGTGTGGGGGCGGTCATCTCCAGCACGCGTTCCTTGGGCGTGGGGAAGAGCACGTCGAAGCTCTCGATCTGCGCGTCCAGGCCCCACTCGCGCGCCTTGGCGGCGATCCACTCCGCGTTGGCTTTACCGTAGGGCGAACCCACATGGTGCGGGCGCGCGGAGAGGTGCTGCATGTAGGCGCGCAGCGCCGCCGGGTCCGGGATGGCGCGGAACTTCGTCTCCCACTCGCGCTGGGCTGCCGAGGATTGCGCCGAGAAGCCGCGCAGAGGCTGTGGCGCATCGGCGGACCACAGGGCAGGCGAAGACAGCGAAAGGCAGAGCGCATACACAACAGAGGTTTTCATGGGGTGATTCCGAATTTTACCGCACGAAAAGCGCTTGCCGTGCAGATCAGCGCGCTGTCGCCTGCTCTACACCGCAATCAGCGAGCGCCCGCGACGCGTCAGGTGTGGGGCATGGGTCGCGAGTTCAGCGAAGAAAGCGCCGGGGTCCGCCGGCGCGAGCAGCAGTTCGGGGCTGCCCTGTATGCCGAGCGCGATCCGGTGCCCAAGCACCGGGCCGAGCGAACTCTCTTCCACGTAGAGGATGGCCGTATACGGAATGGCCCAGCGGGTGAGTGCTGTGCGCACGCGCAGCGTATCGGGCGCGGTGACATACTCCTGCGGGATCGCCATGAGCGTGAGGACGATCAGCACCGGGCAGCCGATCCAGTAATTGCCGCCCGCCGCCATTACGCCGATTACGAATAGGATTGCTGCGAACAGCCACACTTCGAGCTTCGATTTGTATTTCATATCATGAATGGTGGGGTGCGCCGGGCTTGGAACAGAAGAGCAGCCCGGCGCGGGTTGAGGTTGGTTACTTCCGGCTGGCCTTGAGGTCGGCGAGGAGGCGGTCGATCTCCTCCTGCTTCTCCATGGCCTGGAACTTCTCGTTCACATCGTCGCCCACCAGTTCGGCCGTAGCCTGCGCGGTGGCTTCGGTGCGATGCACCTTGTTCTTCAGTCGGTCGAAGGCGGCGGCGTGCGAGTCCGTGTCCATCACGTTGCCGGCTTCGGTGGCTTTGTTCATGGCGCGCGCCCGGCGGTGCTGAGCGATCAGAATCTCGCTCTTGGATTGCGCCTCGGCGAGTTTGGTCTGCAGTTTGAGCAGCGCGGTTTTGAGGTTTTCGACCTGTGCCTTCTGGTCGTCCACCTGTTGCTGGAAGTTGGCGGCACTGGCCTTGTAGCTCATGCTGCGCTCCAGCGCGGCGCGGGCCAGGGCTTCGTCTTTCTTATCGACGGCCATGCCGGCCCGGGTCATCCACTGCTTCTCGTTCTCGGCGGCCTCCTGCTGCTTCTTCTCCAGAACGTGCTGATCGGCGATCGTGATGGCGACTTGCGTTTTGACCTGCAGGAGTTGATTCTGCATATCCAGAATCACCTGCTTGATCATTTTCTCCGGGTCTTCGGCCTGATCGACCAGGTCGTTCAGGTTGGCCCTTACCAGTGTTGCTACCCGTTCCAAAAGTGCCATGGCGTTACTCCTTATTCTCCTTAACAGCGCTTTCTTTGCCCAGGCTATCCCGGTCGGCTGCCTTGGGCGATTTGTCTCCGATCACGCGGAGCTTGCTTAACAGATCGTTGAAGGGAACGCCGGAGAGGGTCTGGAATAGCGCCGGAATCTGCGCCGCCATCTCCGTCAGATCGCCCGTGATCTTGTTCATGCCCGCCGTGGGGCCGTTGCCCGTGGAGACGATGGTGATCTTGTCCACGTTCGCGAGCGGGGCGGAAAGTGCGCGCACCACTTCCGGCATCATGGTGATCAACTTGTCCAGAATCGCGGCCTGGTTGAACTCCTGATAGGCTTCGGCCTTGACGTTCATCGCCTTGGCTTCGGCTTCGCCCTTCTTGAAGATGATCTCGGCTTCGGCTTCGCCCTGTGCGCGAATCGCCGCGGCGCGGCCATCCGCTTCCATAATGGTGCGGCTCTTTTCGGCTTCGGCGAGCGTTTCGATACGGCGGCGTTCGAATTCGACTGCCTTCAGCACGGTAGCAGTCAGTTCGGCTTCACGGCGCAGAATTTCCGCCTGCTGCACCTTGACCTCGTGCTCCTTCTCGATCTGGTGAATCGTGACTTCCTCGGCGCGCACCTGCTGCTGCATGATGTTGCCTTGGATCTCATAGGCCTTGTCGGCGGTGGCCTGCTGCTTCTTCACCATCTCCAGGTATTCGGCCTTCTTCACCTCGAGATCGCGCTGCGATTCCGCCTGCTTGGCCTGCGAGAGCGTCTCTGCCAGCACCCGAGCCTGGTCCGCGTTGGCTTTGGCGATGGCGCTTTCGCGCGACGCTTCGGCGCGTTTGATCGCGGTGTCACGCTCGGCTTCGGCGGTGGCCACATCGGCATCGCGTTTGATGCGCGCGATATCGGGACGGCCCATGTTCGAGATGTACTCGTTCTTATCGCGGACTTCTTTGATCGTGAACGAGATCACTTCCAGGCCCATCTTGTTCATATCGTCGGCGCAGGTGGAGCGCATGCGGTCGCCCACCATCTCCGGCTGTTTGACGATCTCTTCCACCGTCAACTGGCCGATGATGCCGCGCAGGTGGCCTTCCATCACCAGACGGATCAGGCCTTCGCGCTCTTCCGGCGGCTTGGTCAGGAACTGTTCGGCCGCGGTGAGAATGCTCTCGGGGTCGCTCTTCACCTTGATCTGCGCCACCGCTTCCACGGTGACCGCCACGCCCTGCCGCGTGTAGAGATCCTGTTTCGGCGCCACGTCGAAACTCATCAGTTCGAGCGATAGGCTGCGCGCGCTCTCCACCATCGGGAAGATCACCGTGCCCTTGCCCTTGACTACGCGTGTGCCGCGGAAGCCGTAGACGATGATGGCCTCATGCGGACCGGCCTTGCGAAACAGCCGGGCGAACATGGCCATCAGAAAAAACAGGACTAGAACCATCAGCCCTGCAACGACAAATACCTGGTTGTCCATAAATGTGGATCTCTCCTATTACGCGGTTTGTTGTGCGTCGCCGGTGAGTTCATCCCACTCGCGCACGTACGCAATCCCTTTTTCGTAGCGGGTGACTACGACTTCGGCGCCCTTGGGTATGGCGGCGCCGCTTTCGGCACGCGCGCCCGAAACGCGGCGCGTGCCACCCTGTGTGTACATCAATTCGCCGGTGCCGCCGGCGCGGATCGGCATGGTCAGTCTGCCCAGCACGCCGATCATTTCGTAATCGGCGGGGTCGAGCGGCTCTTCCCGCGACACCAGTTTCGAGAGGAACCAGAAGATCACGCTGGCGCCGCCCAGTCCGCTGAGAGTCGCGATGCCGAGCGCCACCAGATACCAGACGCTGTAGTAGTGACAAAGTAGGTACCCTGTGCCGCCGAACCAGGCGAGGAAGGCAGCCAGCGTTCCCAGGTTGAACCAGGAAGCGCCGCGTCCGCCGCCATGCCCGTGCCCATGGCCCAGGTGCCCGCCGTGCAGGTGCAGGTGAGGCAGATGCAGGTGGACGCTCCCGGCCAGTAGCGATACCACGCTCAGCAGGAAACCCACCAGGAAAGAGACGAAATAGAATTCAGACCAGTTCATAAGCGAGCCTTTTACTGTCTCCTCTTGGGTTTTACCGGGGACGTGGCGGCGGTGCGGGTGGTGGCCGCCGCCGTGGGCGATTTGAGCACCTCAATCAGGCGCTCCGCAAGCCCCGGGTTTTCCAGAATCGTACCCAGCAGGATCAGGCACATGCGCGAATCCTGGTGCTTGGCGATGGTCAGCAGCGAATGGTGCAACTCCACCTCGCGGCTGAAACGTTCGGCCCCCGAGATCAGCCACAAATCGACCTTGTCTTCCAACCCGCCGAGATCGCTCACCAATTCATTGGCAAACCCCTCGGGATCGTCCACCAGATAGCCAGGGTGGACTTTGAAAAAACGCGCCAGCAGCATGCGGGTCGGATTCGTCACGTGCGGGCGCGCCCCGCTTTCGATCTGCGAGAGATAACTCTGGCTGATCGATTTGCCGAGTTCTTTCTGAATCAGGCGGACCAACTCGATTTGCGAAAGCTCGCGATCGAGTCCGCGGATGGTGCCTTCGACTTCGCGAAGGTATCGAAGCTTTTCACCGAGTGTCATATTGCAATATGTGATTACTCTATTGCAATTTGTGATTGCTGTCAAGGGGTAAATTGAAGGTCCCGCAAAAACGAGCTTAATCGATACGTATCAATCAGTTGCGGACGGCCGTGTGCCGATGCTTATTCTATCCTGATCGTTTCTTTACGACTTCCTTATGCCGCCCCCCCTACCCTGACTGCAGGTAGAGATCATGCAGAGCGGCGGCGAAATTCGAATCGATCCGGCCCGCCTCGGGCGCCACCCCGTAGGTACGGACCCGCACAGCGCTCCATTGGAACTGGTGCTTCCCTATACAGACACAGCGTTGGCGCGAGCTTCGCTGCAGCGTGCAGCCCTGCTGAGCGCGGGATTGCTGGTGAGTGTAACCCTGGTGGCGGTGCATGTAGTGCCGTTCCCGGCGGACTTTCATTGTCCCTCCTCCGAACATGCTTTTCTAGTGAATGAACTGATGGGACTGGCAGCCGAATCTCCGCTGCCGGTGAGCCCGCAAGTAGTGCTGGCGCGCAGCCGGGACGAAGGCTTCCGCTATGCGCTGCCGCCCGAATCCACAGTGCTGGTTGGCACCTACCGCCATCTCTGGCGTACCGGCGAGGAGCGTCTGGCGCGCAGGCTGGCAGCCGATGGGCACAACGTGGCGTTGCTTCGTTTCGAGCCCGGGAAGCTAAGCCTGTGACCTGCCTCCGAGCTGCCTTCGACCTCCGATTGAACCCCCCACTATATGAGCGATCCCGGAAAAACTGTTGTGCCGTCCGAGTCCCGTGCGGCCACCGTAAAGGTTGTTGTCGCGACCACGGTGATGCTGTCTTTCATCTCTTT
>CAIRBY010000532.1 GCA_903876865.1 uncultured Acidobacteriia bacterium | reverse complement strand
GCATCAAGCCCGGCCTCTCCTATGGCGAGACCGACGACTACAGCTACAACATCACCGAAAATCCGGTGCACGTGCACGATATGAACGCCACGCTGCTGCACTGCCTCGGCGTGGATCACACCAGGCTCACCTACCGCTATCAGGGCCGGGATTTTCGCCTGACGGACGTCCACGGTACCGTCGTGAAAGAGCTGTTGGCATAGGCGGCGAGGCTGGCTCCGAGCCCTTCGCCAAAGCCCGCCAGGGACGGCGCTTCGTCGAAGCGGAACAGGTGGGTCTCGCAACTGCAATCGGAGCTTCCGAAGCCGTGCAACACCATCGCCGCTCCCGGCGCCGCGCCGATTCGTGCTGCCCATTCGTGCTCGCAACGCGCGCCGCAACCATAGGCGACGGATTCCAGCGTGGTATGCCGGCGCAGATAATCGATGTGCCAGTGAGGCCGTAGGGACCTCTGGCCATGGTGGCCGATGCGCGCCCGCAACCCGCCCGGGCCCAAGGCGCTCCCGATATAGAGGTAGTAACCGGGCCGCAGGCTGATGCTCCCCAGGCGCCCCACCCGAATCGCGCGAGTCCCGTCGCAGCGAAGCGTCAGGATGTAGGTGCCGGGATCGGCGGGGATCATCAGTTCAGTATGTGATGAAACGTGGGTGGCCGGATCCGCGGGCCGGCGAGAGAAGGCGCCAGGAAGAGACGGAAGTATCTGAAATCCGCCGGACGGAACTGCCGTTTCCAGGTTATTGTGGAAGTCGAAGGCGCGGCAGTTGGAGAGCAATGAGAATCGAGGGCAACCGATGAAACTGACCAGAACGTTCCTATTCGCAGGTGGACTTGGCGCGATGGCGCTGTTGATGCTGGCGCCGCGCGCGTCTTCGCAGCAGCCTCCGGCGCAGACTGGGGCGCCGGCTAATGCGCCTGCCGCGGGGCGCGGCGGCATGGGCCGTGGCGCACAGCCGATCGATTATGCCGACAACGAAGGCTGGGTTTCGCTCTTCGACGGCCAGACCCTGAACGGCTGGGATGGCGATCCGCGCTTCTGGTCCGTGAAGGATGGCGCAATTTATGTGCAAGCCACTTGCGAAAAACCAACCGGCACCATCTATCTGATCTGGCAGGGCGGCGAACCGGGCGACTTCGAGCTGAAGTGGGAGTTCAAGGCCACAGGCCGTGACAACGGCGGCATGCAATATCGCAGCTACATTACCGGCGATTCCAACGTGGCGTTCAAGTACCCGGGACGCGGCGGTGGTGGCACACTCGGGCGTGGCGCGACGGCAGCCCCTGGCGGCGGCGCGCGCGGCGGCGCCGGTGGGCCGGGTGGACCCGGCGGGCGCGGTGGTGCGGGAGGCGCCGGACGCGGTCCGCAGTGCGCGAACCCGGGCACGCCTCCCTCAGCAGCCGAGCGCGCGAAGTGGGATATGTCCGGTCCCCAGTTCGATTTCGACGCCGAGAACAACTACTCCGGCCAGTATTACGAGCAGTTGGGCCGGGGCATCGTGACCAGCCCCGGTCAGATTGTGATTGCGGACGCGGGCCAGCCCAGACGGCTGCTCGCCACCATCGCGGATCGGGCCACGCTGGACTCCTGGTTTCACAAGGACGACTACAACCAGTTCCTGCTCGTGGTGAAAGGCAACACCCATTCGATGTTCATGAACGGTCACCTGACCTCGGTTCTGATTGACAACGATCCGGCCTACTTCCGTGCCAGTGGCAAAATCGGCATCGAGACGGAGAACTTAGGTGAACTCTTCACCCGCAATATCTGGCTGAAGCGTCTGAACTGAGATCAGCTAGAGTAGTGGTTCCTGAATGGAACGGGTCTGTCGACCTTCGCAGTAGAGATCGCCGCAGCCAGGTAGATGTGGAGATGATCATGAAACGGCTCTTGATATTGGCGCCAGTTCTGCTTTGTGCCGTGGTGCAGGCAGAGGCGGCCGCGGTCGTAAAGAATTTGCAGGTGGAATACCGCTCCACCCCTCTGGGAATTGATGTCGCGCAACCGCGTTTCAGCTGGCAGATGGCCATTACGGCGGGCGAGCGCGGCTTTGCCCAGACCGCATACCAGATTGAGATCAAGGACCCCAAGGGCAATCTGGTCTGGGACACGAAGCGGACCGAAACTCCGACTTCGCTGGGCATCAAATACGCCGGCAGCCCGCTGAAGCCCGCCACGCGATACTCGTGGACGGTCAGTGTGTGGACTCAGGTGGGCGCGAAGCTTTCCGCCGCTTCGTGGTTTGAAACCGGCCTCATGGACCCCTCCCCCGAATCGAGCGCCTGGGGCGGCGCCAGGTGGATCGGCGGCGGTGACGAGGACCTGGTGCTCTATTCGCCGTATCTGGCGATCTTCGATGTCAAGTACGCACTGACCATCGCACCCGGCAGCACCCGTGCGAGCTTTGTGTACGGGGCCAACGACTCGCGCCTGATGGACAAGCACAAGAATATCTATCAGGTTGAGAGCGGCAAAGACCAAAGCTACATCAAACTGGAACTCGATCTCTCCGCCGTGGACGGCACGCCCGGAGGCAAGGCGAAACTCCACGTCTACCGCGCCGGTTACAAGAACACCGACAACCCTTCCCAGCCCATCAAGACGTTCGACGTCTCGACCGAAGTCATCAACAGCGCCAACAAGAATGCGGAACACACCTTCGAACTCCGCAGCACGTTCGGGCAGATCGCGATTTCGATCGACGGCAGCACCACCTTCGCGGGCGCTCCCCCACCGCCCGCTGCCGGTGGACCGCAAGGTGGTCCCGCGGGTGGGGGACGCGGCGGCGCGGCGAATTCCGTGAATCTGAATCCCGTCGGTTCCGGAGGCAATTTCATCGCATTCGGTATGCTCTGCGATATGGGCTTCTCCGTCGCGCCGGGCCAGAATGCCACGTTCCGCGATCTTACGGTTCGCAACAACCGCCTCCCCAATCACGTTCTCTTTCACGAGAATCTGGCTGGTGGCACTTACAAGGGGATTTATGCCGAGTCCGTCGCGCCTAACTCCGGCTTCAGCGTAACCAACGCGAGTTACACTCTGGCCGGAGGCGCTAAGGGCATCTTCCTGGTCCGGAATCCGAGCCGGAACTCGGCCCCGATGCTGCGCACCACCTTTAAGACCTCCGGCAAGGCAGTGGAAGGCGCGCGCCTGTATGTCACGGCGCGCGGTATCTACGAAGTCTTCCTCAATGGAAAGCGAGTAAGTGACGACTATTACAATCCCGGCCTCACTCAGTACAACATCACCCACATGTATCAGACTTATGACGTGACCGGCATGATCAAGTCGGGCGAAAACGCCATGGGCGCGATGCTTGGGGAAGGCTGGTGGAGCGGCCTGCTCAGCTTCGGCAACATCTGGAATCACTTCGGCGACCGGCAATCGCTGCTGGCCAAACTGGTGGTCACTTACAAAGACGGGACCAGCGACACCGTCACGACGAATCCGCAGACCTGGAAATACTACGCCGATGGCCCTCTGGTGTATAGCAGCCTGGACATGGGTGAAGCTTACGACGCTGCCAGGGAACCTGCCGTGGAAGGCTGGACGAACGCCACCTACAAAGACGGCAAGTGGAAGAGCGCGACCGTGGTGCCTCTGCAGGGTACGGCGTTTATCGGCGCGGAAGCCGGACGCGGGGGAGCGCCTGGTGCGCCGTTCAATTTCGAAAAGCTCTCGCTGGTTGGCCAGATCGGCAACAACGCCGGCATCTTCAAGACCCTGACGGCTCAGAGTGTCAAGGAAGTGCGGCCCGGCGTGTACGTCTACAACATGGGGCAAAATCTGGTGGGCGTGCCGAAGATCAGCATCGCCAACGGCCGCCCCGGCCGCAAACTCACTCTCCGCTATGCCGAGACCTCGTATCCCGCACTGAAGGAATCCGGGGACAACGTCGGCATGATCATGACGGAAAACTATCGCGCGGCCATCAGCCAGGATGTCTACACGATGAAGGCGGGAAGCCAGACCTTTCAGCCGCGCTTCACGTCGCATGGATATCAGTACATCGAAATCACGGGTATCGAGAAGCCGCTTCCGCTGGACGCGGTGCAGGGCGTGGCGATCAGTTCCGTGCGGGAGTTGACTGCCGATTACAAGACCTCGAACCCGAAGGTCAATCAACTCTGGTCGAATCTGGTCTGGTCTAACGTGGATAACTTCCTCACCATTCCGACCGATTGCCCGCAGCGCAACGAGCGCATGGGGTGGTCGGGCGATATCAATGTCTTCTCCCGCACAGCCACTTATCTCTCGAATGCCGATCAGTTCCTGACGCGGCATATGTATGCGATGCGCGACGTGCAGGGGGCGAACGGCAGGTTCACGGATGTGGCTCCGGTGGGCGGCGGCTTCGGCGGCGTGCTGTGGGGCAGCGCGGGAATCGTAGTCCCCTGGGAAACCTATCTGCAATACGACGATGCCGGCTTGTTGGAGCGGCACTACCCGGCGATGGCCGCTTACATGGCTTATCTCGAGACTACGATCGATCCCAAGACCGGCCTGACATCAGATGGCCAGTTGGGCGATTGGCTGGGTCCGCAGAACAACGCGTTGGGCACTTCGTTTCTTGCCACCGCGTATCACGCCTACGACCTCGGCATCATGGCAAAGGTCGCCGCAATCCTGGGCAAGTCCGAGGACTCCGCGAAGTATACGGGCATGTACGAGAAGCGGAAGGCCTTCTTCAATGCCACGTTTGTGAATGGCGAGAAGAAGACGCTTGGCACGGGTGGTGGACGCGGAGGGCGCGGAGCGCCGGCGGCGCCGCCGGAATTCAAACTGGCGGATACGCAGACCTCCTACGCCGTGGGCCTCGCCATGGGTCTGTTCAATGCGGAAAACACGCCGCAAATGATCCGCAATCTGGCGGAGACGGTGACACGGGAAAACAAGGACGACGATGGCACGGTGCGTCCGAAGAACTCGCTGATGACGGGCTTCATCGGCACTGCCTGGATCAACAAGGCGCTCTCTGACAATGGCCTGAGCGAACTCTCTTACCGGATCCTGCAGAACCATCAGTATCCTTCCTGGCTCTACGCCATCGATCAGGGCGCCACTTCGATTTGGGAGCGGCTCAACGGGTATACCGTGGAGAACGGCTTCGGCGGCAACAACAGCATGAACTCCTTCAACCACTACTCCTTCGGCGCCGTGGGCCAGTGGATGATGGCCTACTCGCTCGGCATTCAACGGGACGAACCGGGCTTCAGGAAGTTCATTCTCCAGCCTGAGCCGGATCCGACCGGCGGGATGACCTCCGCGGAGGGCTACTACGATTCCGCCTACGGACGGATCAGCAGCGCCTGGAAGGTGGATGGCCGAAGCCTCACGTACCGGGCGACAGTCCCCGCCAACACCACCGCTACGCTTTATCTCCCGGCTGCGTCTGCCCAGGCGGTGAAGGAGGGCGGGAAGGTTGCGGCTGAGAGCAACGGCATCACGTTCCTCCGGTATGAAAACGGAAGAGCGGTCTACAGCCTGAAGTCGGGAAGCTACGAGTTCACTTCGACTCGATGATCACGGAACCGCGGTAGAGGAGTGAAATTGCAATGACCTGGAAATCCCTGTTGATTACGGTAGCGGCAGCGTCCACGTTGCTGCTCCCAGCGGCTGAACAGCCGAAAGTCGAGGCGCGCAAGGCGCCGTTGATTACGAAGGACGGTCTCAAGTTTCGGGACCTGAATAAGAACGGAGTACTCGATCCGTATGAGGATTGGCGCCTTCCCGCCGATCAGCGGATCGCCGACCTGCTCTCGCGCATGACTGCGGAAGAGAAGGTGGGGCTGATGATCCACTCCTCGCTTTCCGGCTTTACCGGGCCGAACGGGGAGGTCCTCGGGATTCCGGCTGCCGGTGGACGCGGCGGTGGTGGGCGCGGCGCGGCAGCGTCAGGAACCAACGTGAATCGCGCCATGCAAGGGCGCGCGAACCAGAACAACGTCGAGCCCATGGGCAGCGCCAATCCAACCCAACTCGTGGCGGAGCGGAACATCCGCTACATCCTGGTGCGGCCGAATGCCGGTGAGGCGCCAGAGGTGACCGCGAAGTTCCACAACGGTCTGCAGGAGATGGCGGAAGCCAGCCGGCTCGGCATTCCGATCGTGTTCAGCACGGACCCGCGCCACACGGCTGGACGCGGCAGCACCGGCAAGCCGGTGATGTCGCAATGGCCAGACCAGCTGGGACTGGCGGCGGCGCGCGATCCGGAAATGGTGCGCCAGTTCGGGCAGATTGCCGCGAAGGAACTGCGCGCAATCGGCATTCAGTGTCTGCTCGGCCCCATGGCGGATACCTCTACCGAGCCGCGCTGGAACCGCATCGGCGGAACTTTCGGAGAGGATGCCAACCTGAACGCGTCGCTCATCCGCGCGGTCGTAGAAGGCTTCCAGGGCAAGCAGCTCAGCCCGCAAAGCGTGATGACGGTGACCAAGCACTTCCCGGGCGACGGTCCGGTGAAGGATGGCTACGACGGGCACAACAACTATGGCAAGTGGACCATCTATCCGGCCAATCAGTTCGACCTCCACCTGATTCCCTTCCGCGCCGCGTTAGAGGCTGGCACGGGCGGGATGATGGGCGGCTACTTCATTCCGGTCGGCAAGGATACGCTCGGCATCAACTTCTCCAAAACGATGATCAATGGGCTGCTCCGCGACAAGATGGGCTTCCAGGGTCTGGTGGTGACGGACTGGCTGCGCAATATGCCCTGGGGCGTGGAGAAACTGAGCGAGAAGGACCGGCAGAAGACGATGGTGCTGGCGGGCGTGGATCAGATCGGCGGCGATAACGATCCCAGCGTGATCCTCGCCAGCGTGAAGGATGGCGGCATTCCCATCGCCGTGATCGATGTGGCGGCGCGGCGCGCG
>CAIRBY010000531.1 GCA_903876865.1 uncultured Acidobacteriia bacterium | reverse complement strand
GTGGAAGCGTTCGAAGATGTAGAGCGGCAGCCAGGTGTAGACCACCCAATTGGCGATGGCGAAGCCGGTGAAGGCCACGAGCATCCCGCCGTAACCGGGCAGGCGGACGACCTCCAGGAGCGAGGCAGCGAGCGGAGTGGCGGGCGGACGTTCGGCGAGGGGACGGCAGGGCTCTCCGCGCAGGCCCCTGGCGAGCACGAACACGTAGGCGATGCCGACGATGCCGAGCAGGACGAAGGGCGCGCGCCAGCCCTGCTGCTGGCCCATCCAGCCCCCGATGGCGCCGCCGAAGGCCATGCCGGCATAGAGGCCGGACTGGTGAATGCCGGTAGCGAGCGAGCGGGTGTCTTCGCCGTGAAGATCGGCGATGAGGGCGAGGGCGGCGGGCAGGTAGCAGGCTTCGCTGAGCCCCATGAGAGCGCGCGCGGCGAGCAGTTGGGGAAAGTTCTGGGCGTAGCCGGTGAGCAGGGTGACGGTGGTCCAGATGGCGAGGCCGAGGAGGAGGATCTGCTTGCGGCCGATGCGGTCGGCGAGGTACCCGCCGAAAGGGCTCGCGAAGCCGTAGACCCAGAGGAAGACCGTGCTGAGCAGGCCGAGCTGAAAATCGTCGAGATGCATCTCGGAGCGAATCAGCGGGAAGAGCGAGAAGATGACCTGGCGGTCCAGGTAGTTCAGGCACGCCACCACCCAAAGCAGCGCGACGGCGAGCCAGGCGTAGCGGCGCGGGCTCATTGGATTGGCGCCGCGAGCGTGTGGAAGCTGGAGTTGCGCAGCAATTCGCGGAGCTGGCTGCTCTCTTCCGCGGTCAGGCGGCGGCGGGGTTCGAGGGCTTCGCCGCAATCCAGCCCCTGCCATTTGAGGATGGTTTTGATGGCCGGGATGAGGGGGAAGCGCAGGCCGATTTCGACGAGTTCGTTGATGCGCTTCTGCACGTCGCGGGCCTCTTCCCAGCGGCCCTGACGGGAGAGGTTGAAGGTCTCGACGAAGAGTTCGGGGACGAGGTTGTAGAAGGTTCCGATGCCGCCGCTCGCGCCCATGAGCAGGCCGGCGACGAAGATTTCGTCGTAGCCGTTGAAGATCACGCAGCCGCGGCGGCGGATGACGACGGACATTTTGTAGAGATCGAAATCGGTGAACTTGAGGCCGATGACGTTGGGGATCTCGAGCAGTTCCAGCACCTGGGCGGCGGCCTGAATGGCGGGAGCGATGGCGGGGAAATAGTAGATCAACAGGGGCAGGTCCGACACGGCGGCGAGGGCGTGATAGTAGGCGCGAATTTCGGCGAACGAGTAGGAGCCGAGCGGGGGCAGGCTGGCGATGGCGTGCGCGCCGTGGGCGGCGGCGTGGCGGGCGAGATCCAACGCGTCCGAGGTGCGGTAGGCGCCCACATGGACGATCACGGCTTTGCCCGGCGGCGAGCAGCGCAGGGCCACTTCGGCGACCTGCTTGCGCTGCTCGACGGATTGGAGCAGGCCTTCGCCGGTCTGGCCGTTGACGTAGAGGCCATCGATGCCGCTGGCGAAGAGACGCTCGACGAGGCGCTCGAAGGCGGCGGGGTGGAAGCGATCGCGATCGTCAAAGGGAGTGATGATGGCGGGGATGATTCCTGCGAAGTTCGTAGTCGTCATAGTGTGAACCGTGGGTGGATCAGGCCGGCTGCAAGCGGGCGAGCCGCAGGACGGACGCGCCGCCGGGCGATCTGGTCTCGAAGTAACAGAGTAGCGTGCCATCGCGCAGGACCGCCAGATCGGAATAGGCGGAGGGGCCGGGTTCGAGGACGCGCGCACCGGTCCAGGTGGCGCCCTCATCGCGGCTGAAGCGGAGGGTCAGGTTGCGGCGGTCTTTACTGGCGCCGGGTCTGGCATCGGCGCGGGTGACGCTATCGGGATTGGAGAAGGCCCAGAGCGGCGGGCCCTTCTTTTGCGGCAGGCGGAGCAGGCCGGCGGCGCAGATGGGGTCGGTGAGCGTCTCATCGAAGCGGGGTGGGGACCAGCGCGAGACGCCATCGGGGCTGGTCGCGATGGCGCGGCGATTTCGCGGCGAGGCGGTGCGGGCATTCATGACGACGCTGCCGTCTTGGCGCTCGATGAGGGTGGTCTCGTTGGCGCTGGGAAACTCGGGGCGATCGGCGATGGCGAGTTCGCCAGCGTGCCAGGTGCGGCCGCGATCGTCGCTATGGATGGTCGCGTTGACGGAGGGTCCGTGGCCGCTGCCTTCGGTGCCGAGGGCGAGCCAGACGGGGACGAGCAAGCGCCCGTTGCGGAGTTCGATGCCGTGGCCGGGGCCGGTGGCGACGGCGCGCCAGGGGTAGCGGGCGCGGATGGGTTCGAGGGCGGCGGTGATCTCCACGGGCGGCGTGAAGGAGCGGCCATCATCCCGGCTGGTGGTGTAGAAGACGCGCATGTACTCGGCGCAGAAGAGGAGGTGGATGCGGCCATCGCGCGCGGCAATGGCGGCGGGGTTGTTGT
>CAIRBY010000530.1 GCA_903876865.1 uncultured Acidobacteriia bacterium | reverse complement strand
TTCCTCGTCGAGGACTGGATGGAAACAAACGATTGGGACGTGGAGTTCTGAAGCCGAATACAAACGTACGACTTAAACAGGCGGAGTCCTCCGGAGAATCCCGGAGGTTCTTGGGAAGGGAAATCAAGATGAACACAAAGATTGGAAAGGTCGGGCTGACTCAAGTCGGCACAGGGCCAATGTCGAAGAGCTCCTTGGCCGCATGGTCAACCAAGCAGCGTAGGATACGGATGAAGAAACTGGCGTGCAGGAAAGCGACCAAGGCCTACGAGGCCTATGACAAAGCCGTAGCAATGTACGACAGGGCGAAGTTGGCATTGCGCCACGCCAGGCGTGCCGACCGGGTCGCGGCCCGGGAATACTTCCGGGTGATGTTCTTCTACGACATGCCAGTGAGTGACTTCATGAAGCAGTGGCGTAAATCCGATGCCGCGCATTCGGCTCTACCGGCCGGCACAGGCGGTGCCGTATCTGCAAATGCGCGAGCGCGTCAATGCTCGTCACTCCGGTTGTAAAATTGGTTTGAACCGAAGGATCGGTGTGTTGGAAGCCGCGGCCTGAGGCAACAAAGCAGGCAGAGGAGGAAAGGTCATGAGTGATCAAGTTGAAGTTCACAACGAGTTCGAAGGCGGGGAGCGGGAATGGACGACCGTCGCTAAATGGATCGTCTACGACAAATACGCATGGGAGACTTCCCGCAAGACCAAGCGGTTAGCCCTCACCTGGGAGGATGTAGACCGCGCCAGGCTCGAAGTTATGTTGTCGGCCGCAACGGCATGGCACGAGCGACCACTGGATCGTGGGGTTCGTGACTATCTTACGGGCAATCCGTCCATCGACAAGGTCATCAGGCGGGTGGCAAGGATGCCGCTGGCCATTGAAAACCACCCGAACTATCCAGGCAAGAAATGCTTCTCGGAGACAGCTGCGATGTGGTTGGCCAAGCAGTTCGTCGAGACGAAGACCACGAAGGAATGTCGCGGTCCCGAAATGGATGATAGTTGCGGACTTGAGATGACGCTCCGCAAGGTGGACGTGGCCCTATTTGCGCCGTTCGTGCTCCTGGAGCCGGGGGACAAGTGGATCTCAAATGATACGGAAAACCACGGCTTGGTGCACATTCGCGCCGACGATGCGGACTATGGATGGGGCTTCGAGCGACGGGAAGCCGCAAAGGCAGGCATCCCCTTCCACGGCACCCACGAACACGGGTGCGAATATGGTCCAAGCGCGTTCGTCTCACTGGACGGCGAGATGATCGAGGTAAACCTGGATCGGTACGGCAACACGGTCATCGCCATAGGCGAAAGCATGAAGCAGAACGAAGGTGCCATGGCACTCTTGCGCGCTTACCATGAGAAGCTGAAGGCAGTGAAGAAGCTCTTCGGAGAAGAAGATTGAGTTCCGGGTTGCGCGATCGACATGGCCCCGGGCGACGACCGGATGGACGTGCCGGGAATGGCGGGCATGGCTTCCGAAGTGCGCGGCACGGAATCCAGCCTAAAACGCCAAAAATGTTGTCGACAACCAAAAAACTTGACATCCGGACATGACGACCGGGCGCATCCCTGTTTCCCTGACCTGGCACTCATGCGGCGGAAGCTAGCCAAAGGGAATCGAGTTCCCCGTTCCATTTCCGGACCATGACGCGAAGGAGCGCGGCAAAGCCAGCCTTAGTCCAGAACTGCCCCGTGCGCTTGAGGCGGTTCTGGAACTGTGAGCAGAGGGACTCGACCGACCCGCTGCCGATGGGTACGCCGAGCGCGGCGTTGGCAGCGTAGTCCATGTGTTCAGCGTGGTTTCTGAAGTAGGCGTCCTGCTCACGAATGATCTCCAGCACCGCCGGATCGTCGGAAGGAGGTTCCGTCAGCAGTTCATCCAACGTTTGAAACAGGATCTTCGGGGATTTGTGCTTGAGGCCGTGGAGGATTTTCGCACACCACGCCTGCGCCTTCGCAGAACCAGCGCCATGGAGCGCGGCGCCGAGAGCATGAAGATGCTGGCTGAGATGGTAGAAGTCCAGCATGGCCTTGGCGCATTTTTCGAAGCGATCCTGATAGATGTGCCAGAGCCACACGCCGCCGTCCATGACGAAGAAGACGCGCTTCGCCCGCAGTAGGCCCATCCGTACGGCCTCCCGGTGCAGGAGGGTGCCGAAGTCGTAGGGGGATGTTTCCGCCGGAACGGCCACAATATGCTTTTCCATGATGGCCTTGCGCTTCCCGCTGACGGACAGCAGGGCAGAGAGCTTAAAGAGGACTGCTGAACGGATCTCGTGCCAGTGCACGCGTTCCGGCAGGTTCCGGTCTGTCTTGTGCTTGCCCCAGTTCTCCCCCCGGTGCCGGGCGTTCCACCCATCTGCCATGACAATGAGCGTATCCTCTGGCCCGGCGGCCCTGGTGCACGGCCTCTTCGGCGGAGCGATCTGCGCTGCCTCACCCAGACGTGTGACAACTGCGTGCGCTGCGCCGTCACTGAAGGTGAGCCATGCCGCCTCGGCCCCCGCGCCGGCGGCCTTTTCGTAACTGAGCGTCTCCGTGACCAGCACCGCCATACGCCGCTCCAGGTCCGGCGAGTAGCGTTGGTTCGGCCGGAGGCCTAGGTACGCGAGAGTCGGGCATGTCCAGTGTCCGTCTGCTGTGGTACCCTCCCGGCACCGTAGGACGACCGTCCCGAAGAACGTGGCAAAGCGGACCTGCCGGAACCGTTTCCTCGTGAGCGCCGCGACCTCTTCCGATGAGGCCTCCCACGTGTTCATGAGCCTTTGGATGCTTGCTTCGTAACCTCTGCGTAACTCTTCGCGACAACCATCAAAAAATGCCCGCTCTGTGCCCGCCAGAGGGCTGATGCGTCCGGGTTCCACGTTTTTTTCCACAGATCCTCCTTTTTTGTATTGATATGGTAGCACTGCGATGCTACTATATTGCGCAAAAGGAGGTTCCATGTCAACGGAACTTGAAAGAACAGAGGAAAGAATCCGGGCTTTGCTCGGCAATCTAGCGAAGCTCGGCGCGATGCGTCCGGGAACGCTGACGGTGCAGTACCGCAACCCAACTGAGAAAAAGACGCCCTTCCACCAACTCAGCTACACGCACAAAGGCAGGAGCCGCTCGGAGTATGTCCGTCCGGAAAACCTAGCCGCCGTCAAAAGGGAGGTGGAGACCTACAAGAAGTTCAGAACCACCATCGAGACGGTCACTGATCTATCGTTAGAGGCGTCGCGGTTACGCCACAAGCGGGAGTGAGCGCCCGCCGCCGGACAGAAAGGGCCGACGCGGAGCGCCAGGTCAGGGAAACAGGGATGCGCCCATGACGACCCGTAAAAACCCGTTGACCTGTAAACTCGACTATGGTATCCTCCAAATTAATCGTTAAGGAGGTGCCTTTACTTCCCTACGATTTGAGAGACCGGTAAGCGCAACTAAAGAAAGG
>CAIRBY010000529.1 GCA_903876865.1 uncultured Acidobacteriia bacterium | reverse complement strand
CCATGTCCCAACCTGCTCAAGGCGCGCAGGACGCGGGTCTTCCCGGAAGCGGCGAACAGGACTTCGAGGGTGACTTCCCCCTCCACGCGGGCTCGGCGGCCATCGTCGGTGTAGAGCGGCCGCGGTTTGGAGAGGATCTCGACGGGTGTGAAGCCGCCAAGTCCGGTGCGCGACGCGGCGAGCGGGCTGGCGGGTGCGGCGGAACGCGCGGTATCGAACGGGGTGGAAGCGGCAGTGGCGCGGGTGGCTGCGGGGATGGCCGCGGACGCGGCTGCCGCAGAGGCGTTGCCGAAGCTGCCGCCGGATCCAGTGGTGGTGGAGCTCGCGCGGCGGGTGGACGGCAAAGAGGGTGCCGGTTCAAACCCAGCCTGCTTGAGCGGAGAACCGGAGGTCCGTTGTTCGGCCTGGAGAGAGGGGGGGCCGAAACCAGCTTCGCGCTGTGGCATGGGTACCAGGCTTGGGACCAAAGTGGCCGGTGGAACTTCGAAGGAGCCGACCGGCAGTGCACTGGCGCGCGGGGGCGCGAGACGGGCCGATGCCGCCGCGCCAAAAATTGCAAGACGCGGCGCGGAGGGGGCGGGTTGAATTACGGGTGAAGGCTCCAAAACCGGAACTGGCTGCGGACTGGCGGCGGGCAGTGACGAGACAGGCATTGGCGAGACAGGCAATGGCGCAGCCGGCAGTTCGGCAACTGGCTTTGCGTAAGCATGCGCCGGCAAGGTGAAGCTCTTGGCGGCCGGGGGCGCAACCAGCACCCGCACCTTTGGGCGGTACGGTTGGACCGGAGGGGCTGTGGCTGCGGGGGGCAGGAAGAGCGTGGTCAGCGCGTAACGGGGAGGGTGTTTCGCCATCTGCGCGGGCGCCTGGACCAACAGGAGCAGCACCGCGGCGTGGATCCCGGCGCTGAGCAGCAGGGATCGGGGCGTTCTTTTCGCCCCGCCGGATTTAGCGCATGCTTCAAACACAGAGAATACCCACGTCTACCTATCGGATAATTCGCGGAAACCTTTAGCGGCTGTTGGCCGGGAGCGGCTAGAAAGGCAGCAGCAGGGCTTCCCCGCCGGAGAAGCGCAGGCGGCCAAACCACAAAATCGCGATCAGGATCGCTACGGTCGCCGCCGCCAACAGGATGCCCAGAGAAGCATGGCGCTTCAGGCTCTCCAGCCAGTTGACGCGGAGGGTCAGAGGGCCAAACCGCATCAGGCGAAGTTCGCACTGGTGGCAGCGATGGAATGCGCCGCCAAAAAAGCTCAGCACCCGTTCGAATCCGCTGCGGCGCCGGGAGCGATGTACGCGCGCGGCTCCGCAGCGGGGGCAGGCGTGGTGTTTGGAATGTGCGGACGAAGGCATGGATTCACTCATACGGTTGAACTCGAGATCCTGTGACAGGTCACTTTACATTGATGGCAGTCAGGTGCGGGCGGCGGTGAGCGGCGCTACGGCTCCCGCTGGCGCCTCCTCACGCTCCGGCATCACCTCTCCCAGCAATACCTCTGACACCCACCCGGCGATTTTTTGGCGGTAGTGCCACTCGGAATTCTGCAATTGGCCTCCCAGCAATTGAGCCTGCCGGGTTCTG
>CAIRBY010000528.1 GCA_903876865.1 uncultured Acidobacteriia bacterium | reverse complement strand
CGTTCAATCAGCGCGTGTATGTGTTCAGCCATCCGACGAAGGACGCGACGGTCATCGATTCCAAGACCGGCGACGTGCTTGGCAAGATCGATCTCGGCGGCGTGCCGGAGCAGGGGGTGGGCGATGGCAAAGGAATGCTGTACGTGGTGATGCAGGACGCGCAGGGTTCTGTCACGGCGGTCGATGTGAAGACGATGAAGGCGGTGGCGCACTATCCGTTCGGGGACAAGGGCCGGTGTAACGGTTTGGCGCTGGATGCGAAGAACAAGGTTCTATTCGCGGCGTGCGGCAGTTCGGGGAATCCGCCCGCGCAGCCGGCACAGCCGATGATGGTGATCCTGAGCGCGAAGGATGGCAAGGTCTTCACGAGCTTGCCGCTCGCCGGCGGTTCGGATGGCGCGGCGTTCAATCCGAAGACGAAGGAAGCCTTCAGCACGCACGGCAACGGTACGCTGACCGTGATCAGAGAGAAGAGCGCGACCACGTTCGAGGTAGAGCAGAACCTGCAGACAATGAATGGCGCGCGTACGATCGCGTTTGACAGCAAGACGGGGCACATCCTGACGATGAGTCAGGAGCGTGGACCGGCGCCGCCACCGCCGCCCGGCGGAGGTCGTGGAGGGCAGGGCGCAGCGGTGCCAGGTTCGTTCACTATTGTGATGGTCGGGAAGTAACACAAGGTGTCTCGAAGGAATTGCGGCGGCTGGGGGCATGTGCTACTTGCGTGCGCTCTCAGCGCCGCGTTGCTGCACGGCGCGGATAGCGATCAAGCGGCTAAGAATCACCCCGGTCAAATCACGGTCAACGGAAAGAGCTACGATTGGCCCAAGCCGCCGATGGTCGTCGTGTTGATCGACGGGGGCGATCCGGCGTATGTGAATGCCGCGCTCGCCGGTGGTTTGTTGCCCCACTTCAAGCAAATCATGGCCGAGGGGTTCGTCTCCGTGGCGATGGGGGCGATGCCCAGCTTTACGAACCCGAACAACATCTCTGTGATCACCGGTGTGCCGCCGGCGGTGCACGGAATTTCCGGGAACTTCTTTCTGAATCCCGCGACGGGGCAGGAAGCGATGATGGACCGGCCGGAGTTTCTGCGGGCGGACAGCATCCTAGCCAGGTTTTCGGAGCAGGGGGCGAAGGTCGCCGCGATCACTGCCAAGGACAAGCTGACGAAGATGCTCTCGTATCGCTTGCGGAATGGCATTGCCTTCTCGGCGGAGAAGGCGAGGCAGTGCACGAAGGCGGCGAACGGCATTGAAGATTGCCTGGCGTATGTCGGCAAGCCGTTGCCGGACGCCTATTCGGCCGAGCTTTCCCTGTTCGCGCTGGAGGCAGGCATTCGCGTGCTGGAGCGGGAGAAGCCCGACCTGTTGTATGTTTCGCTCTCCGATTATGTACAGCACAAGTACGCACCGGGTTCGCGGGAAGCGAACGAGTTTTACGTGGGGATCGATCGGGCGTTGGGGCGGATGGCGGCACTGGGCGCGACCCTCGCGATCACGGCCGATCACGGCATGAACGACAAAGCGGATGCGGGAGGGGCGCCGCGGGTGGTGTTCCTGCAGGACTTGTTGGACCGGCAGTACGGCGCGGGCAAGACGAAGGTGATTCTGCCGATCACGGACCCGTACGTGCAGCACCACGGCGCTCTTGGCTCCTACGCGACGGTGTTCCTGCAGCGAGGGGTCTCCGCGACCGGGGCAATGAAATTGCTCTATCAGCAGCCCGGGGTGGAGTTGGTGTTGAGTCGCGAGGCGGCCGCCAAGACCTTCGAGTTGCCTGCGGACCGGATCGGCGATCTGATTGTGACGGGCGATCGCGGAACGGTGCTGGGAAAGAGT
>CAIRBY010000527.1 GCA_903876865.1 uncultured Acidobacteriia bacterium | reverse complement strand
CGGCACGGTCTTGGCCAGGCGGGCATAGGTCTCGGGGAAATTCGGCGCGGCGTGGGTGTGGCGCGCATCGGTCTGAATCACATCGCGCGCGTCGACGTGCTGCGCGGCGAGGCCGAAGTGGCGGAAGGCGAGCGTGACGATGTAACTGGAGAGGCGCTCGCCGTAACTGGAAATGGCATCGATCGAGCGGGGCGTCAGTTCGCCGAGTACAGCCAGTCCTTTGACCAGTTCGGTGAGTTCCTGAAAGTGCTCGTCGAGGAAGCGGTCCAGATCCACACGATCGGCAAGCGGCACCATGAGGCGCGCTTCCCGCGAGTGGAAGTCGCGCAGTTCGTGGAGCTGGCTGATATACTCCTCGCGCTTGCCTTTGATGGCGGCGGCGGCAATCGCGAGGAGCTTGTTGGTGGTCTTCCCCATGGCGGAGACGACCACCACGGGGTGGCGATCCACGCGAGCGCGCACAATCCCGGCTACGCGTTCGATGGCGGCGGCGGATTCCACGCTGGTTCCGCCGAACTTCATGACGATCATCAGTCCAGCATCCCTTCCGATTGCATCAGTTCGGCATTCAGGACTGCTGCGCCGGCCGCGCCGCGAATGGTGTTGTGGCTGAGCACGACGAATTTGAAATCGAGCACGTGGCAGGGGCGCAGGCGTCCCACGAAGGCGGCCATGCCCCGTTCGCGCTCGGCGTCCTTGCGCGGCTGCGGACGGTTGGCCTCGTGCATATAAATCACGGGGTGTTTGGGCGCGCTGGGCAGATTGCGCTGCTGCGGCAGGGCGTGAAAGGATTCGAGGGCGTGGAGCACATCGTGCTTGGAGGGCTTGGTGGCAAACTCCACGGAGACGGTTTCGGTGTGTCCATCCACCACCGGCACGCGGTTGCAGTGGGCGCTGACTTTGGCGGCCAGCGGCTCGATGTGATCGCCCGCGAATTCTCCAAGAATCTTGTGCGTTTCCATCTCCATCTTCTCTTCTTCGCCGCCGATGAAGGGGACGACATTTCCCATGATGTCCATGGAGGGCACGCCCGGGTATCCGGCGCCGGAGATGGCTTGCATGGTGGTGACCAGGACCTTGGTGATGCCGAACTGCTTCAGCGGTCCGAGCGCCATCACCAGTCCGATGGTGGAGCAGTTGGGATTGGTGACGATGCCGCCCTTCCAGCCGCGCGACAGCCGCTGGCCGGGGACGAGGCGCAAGTGGTCCGGATTGACTTCCGGCACCAGCAGCGGCACATCGGCTTCCATGCGGTGGTTGCGGGAGTTGGAGACGACGATGTGGCCGGCTTCGGCGAAGGCGCGCTCGATTTCCGTGGCCACGCCGGCGTCCATCGCGGAGAAGAGGAGGCGCGGCGCATTGCCCGGCTTGCATTCATCCACGGTGCGGTTCGCGACCGTCTCCGGAGTGCCTCCGGCGAGGTGCCACGTCATCGCGTCCTTATACTGCTTGCCGGCGGAGCGGTCGCTCGCGCCCAGCCACGTCAGGTCGAACAGCGGATGGCCTTGCAGAAACTTGATGAAATGCTGGCCCACCATTCCGGTGGCGCCGAGGATACCTACTTCGATTCGCGTTTGCATAATTCCTTTACGATGCGTTGATAGATTTCGACAGCTTCGAGCAGCTGGGCCTTCGGCACGCGCTCTTCGAGCGTATGCGCGACGTGTATGGTGCCGGGGCCGATCAGAAACGGCTGGCCCCAGGCTTCGGCGAACGCCGGGATATCGGTGGTGAAGGCCACTACGGTGGTGGGAATGCCTTCCACCGACCCCAGATGCACGGCCGGGATCTCGATGACTTCGCGCAGTTCCGCGCGGCCCTGCGCGGCGCGGTGGAGCGCGGCTTTGGTTTCGGTGGAATCGGAGACCAGGCGGATCATGATATCGGCGCGGGCCTCGTCGGCGATCACGTTGGGAGCGCGTCCGCCGGAGAGCGTACCGATGTTCAGGGTGCTGGGCCCGAGCAGCGGGTCTGTGGGCAGGGGGATCTGCCGGATATCGGCCAGCACGTCGAGCAGTTTGTTGATGGCGGACTCGCCCAGTTCGGGATAGGCGGAGTGCGCCATCTTCCCGGTGGCGCAGACCTCGTAGCGAAGCGCGCCTTTGCTGCCCAGCGCCAGGTGGTTCTCGGTGGGTTCGCCGTTGATGATGTACTTCGACCCGCGCGAGATCTGCGCCATCTTGTAAGCGCCGGCGCTGTTGCGCTCCTCGCCGACGACGAAGAGCAGGCCGAAGCCGCGATGCCCGGCTTCGAGCAGCGCTTCCACAGCCTTGATCATGCTGGCGATGATGCCTTTGGTATCGCAGGCGCCGCGCCCCCAGATGAATTCGTCGTCTTCGCGCGACGCGATGAACGGCGGCACCGTATCGATGTGGGTGGAGAGGGTGACGGTGGGCGAGGCGCCCCACTGCGCGAAGATGTTGGAGCGGCGCGGCTCGACTTCAATCCGCTCCACGGAGCCGTCATAGCGCGCGGCAAGCGGGGCCAGATACTCGTAGAGATAGTTGGCGACGCGCTCTTCGTTATTGGTGATGGATTCGATATCCACCAGGGCTCGCGTGAGTTCAAATACAGTCATAAGTTGTCCGTTTGGGGGGAAGGCGAAGGGGGGAGAACATCGGCGCGGAGGCCGCGTGTTCCAATCCCGATAGCGCTCCACCCGCCTGTGAACGGGTGACAGTGAGCAGGATTTGACCTGGCTCCCCAGCAGGAAGGACTTGAGAATCCGAACCCACTTCGGCGGAAACTGCTTCCGGCCCCTTTCGCCCGCCTCCGAAACTCAATCGGAAATCCGGAAGGCTACTGATGGCCGCCGCACCTCTACGGTGAAAAACCAGGATAGCGAAGGCGGGCGGGCGGAGTCAAATTGCGCGGAACCCGGGAATGGACGCACGCACGACGGCGGTAGCGCTCGCCGGTTTATCGATCGCCGCCTGGAAAGAGACGCGTTTGCGGATCCTTCTCCAGCGCCTGCCGGATTCCGGCGACATTCTCGCTGATCTTCTCGAGCAGCTGGTAAAACCTCCAGAAGATAAAGAAGACGAAGGCGTAAAAGGCGAGCCCGACCACGCTGGCGAGGACCGCCAGCAACTCTCCCATACCGATTGACCTCATCAGATCCTCCCGTAGCGGCCATCATATCTCAGGGCACGCTCCTGCGCGGCCGCACCGTGTACAGGCGCACCGTGTACAATCGACCAATGAGCATCCCCCGTACCGGCGCCTGGCTCTGCCTTGCGCTGTTTTCCTCCGTGCTTTGCTCCGCGCAGGAGTACGACCTGATCATCGCCAATGGCCACGTGGTGGATGGTTCGGGCAATGCGTGGTTCACTGGCGATATCGCTATCCGCGGAGACCGCATTGCGCGGGTTGCGCCAGCGGGGATGATCGGGGGCACGGCGAAACAGCGTATCGACGCGCGCGGTCTGGTAGTGGCTCCCGGCTTCATCGATATACAGGGCGCGTCGCAAGGGCCGCTACTGGCGGGGGACGGCTGCGTGGTCAGCCACGTGGGGCAGGGAATCACCACGGAGATCATGGGGGAAGGCTGGACGCTCGCGCCCTCCAATGAGAAGACGGCCGCCTCGCAGCAGAGCCTGGGACGTGCCAACGCGGCTCCGCGCTTCGATGGCGAACGCGGCTTCGATGCGTGGTTGCGCGCGATGGAGGCGCACGGGGCGTCGGTCAACTTCGGATCGTTCGTGGGCGCGGCCACGGTGCGGCAATACGTGAAGGGCATGCAGGAGGGTGAGGCCACGGCGGCGGAGATGGAACAGATGCAGGCGCTGGTGCGCAACGCGATGCTGGATGGCGCCTTCGGCATTGGCAGCGCGCTGATCTATCCGCCGGGCGTCTACGCCAATACGCG